>CAZACO010000006.1:1347-21923 GCA_964483185.1 uncultured Desulfobacteraceae bacterium | reverse complement strand
AGCAGCAATCCATATATTTCTCTTGAATCTCAATGGAGTTCAATGGATTCTCAGGGTTTCCCCTGGCCTTTTCCACGCGGGCTTCCAGGACCTCCCCTCTTCTCAGGTACACCTTCACGGTAGCCGGGCCAAATCCTTTCGGGCCATTACCCCCATTCGTATAGATTCTTCTATGAACGCGGGCCATCATGTTCTGGACATCACTGCTTTGGACCCTTTTGTCGCAAAAGGATTTGCTGTTAACCTTACCATCCACCAGTGCAATGGCAATACATGCCTCCATGCTGAATTTTGCTTCAAGTCCTGTCTTAGGATCGTGGTGAATAAGGATCTGATCTGCTAAGGCGTGGATATGCCCTTCTACCCGGTCCACATCTCGCGGATCGTACCGGGGTGCTCGGGTGATATCGAGCGCGGCATCTACAACAGGGTGTGAAAAGGCACATGAGGGGTATTTCTTTAAAATGATGCCGGGTCGTTCAATATCAAAAGGCCTCCCAAGTTTCTCCAAAAACCGTTTATTCTCCTCCCTGTCAGGACCGCCGAACATACGGAAGAACCCTCGGGGGGAATCCAGTATCGCCTGATCACCCGTCCATCCCTTCTGGGCAAGGAGTGCTGCCAGAACGCCATTTTCCGCGGCCCTTCCGGCATGAAATGATTTTGTCATTGTTCCGAAGTTCCGTTGAAGCCCACCGGCCTGAGACGCACCCAAGGCAAGGGCACTCCGCAATCGCTCGCCTTTGAGTCCAAGAAGCTTGGCAACTGCTGCCGTCGACCCAATGGACCCCAATGTGCAGGTGGCATGCCAGCCTTTCTCGTAATGGGCCGGATTCATTCCATAGGCCAACTTTACGGCCACTTCCAGACCGATGATGTATGACTCCAGAATGGCGATGCCATTCGCTCCCAAGAACTCCCCCACGGCAAGGCATGCGGGAAGCACCGCAACTGTCGGATGACCGTACATGGGCTGGCTCACATCGTCATAATCCAGGACATGGCCTGAAATGCCATTGGCAAGGGATGCCCACGTAGGATGGGATGTGAGCCCGGTACCGATTATCGTAACCCCGCTCTTCATGCCCTGTTCCCGGATCATTTCCTGGACAATTCTTGCAGGCCCTTCCATAGACCCAGCCACCGATACCCCCAACAAATCAGAGACCAAGAGCTTCGCCTTTTGAACCACAACCCCTGGAATTTGGGAAATCTCCGCTCGTTCAATGAAGTCTGCCAAACTCGATGTCATCTCCCCTTTTTCCATAATCTCCCTTTCAGATATCCCTTTTTCCCATGTCGTCAACGGACATCGACACTACCTGCTGGCTCCGGCGAACTATAAGGTCCCGGATCCAACCAAGAGCTGCATTGTTCAGGCTTGACCCTTAACGCCTAATCGTGGACCGGAATTTATCCGGGTTACTTCTCTCTCACGATCCGCTGTTCCATGGCCAGGACGGCTCCCAACGTAGCCGTGTTGCTTGTAATAACAGGAAACTCGAACTCCTTCCTAAGCATGGGAAGAGCATCCATGGCTCGAAAATTTGTGCAGGAAATAAATATGATATCGGCCCTTACACCTTTTAGCATATCCACCGCAAACCCGACTATTTCCTCAGGGCTCGGCGCGGCAAGATCGAAATTGACATCGATCCCCATGCCGTGGATAGCCACCACCTTGAAGCCGTCCTTTTCCAGGCTGAGTTGGATACTGGCATTGATATCATCTATATAAGGGGTGATAACAGCGACGCTTCGGGCCCCTGAACGGATAAGCGCTTCCCTCACAGAAGAAAATACACCGATAGTGGGGACCCCTGTAATCGCTGAAAGCCGTGAGCAGATCTCCTGGTCATACGCGGGTCCTCCCAGAGAACCCGCTGACGTGCAGCCAAAAATCATAAAATGAGGCCTTACAGTCTTAACCAATTCCGCTGCACTCGGTGCATATTGTTCGATCATTCGCGTCTCAGCGGCCCTCGTTGTTTCTTCAAGATACATTCTTGCAGTATGCAACGTAATATGGCTTGGCAGATTTCGGTAAAAATCAACCTCCATAATCGTATTGGACGAAGGAACAAGAAGACCGGCCCTCAAGGGAGGGGTGCCGGTCTTAGCGGCAATTTCATTCATATTTATCTTCTCTCTCCTAACATTCGCTGATAAGTGATTCTCTAATGACTGCCAGAAAGGCCCCCGAATCTTACGGCCTAATGCAAATCCTCTTGATCCCCAAACGCTTCACGCTCTTGGGGCGGACCATAACCACCTCCACCTGCGGTCATGACAAAGAGCCTGTCGCCTTTGGATAGCTCAATGGAAGCAATTTTCGAAGGGAGAACCGTTCTTTTTCCATCAGGAGCTTCAATATGAAAGGCTGCCTTTTTCCCCGGCATACCGCCATATAGGCCCCAGGGGGGATGCAGACCCCTCTCACAAAGAACGGATACCCGGATACCCGATTCAAGGGCCTCATAGACGCGCTGTACCCCGCATCCACCGCGGTATTTACCGGCCCCGCCCGAATCTTGAACAAGCTCATAGGCCAGAATCCGAATGGGGAAGGCCGCTTCTATGGCCTCCACAGGGACATTCATGGTATTGCCCATATGGACCCTGTGTCCATTTATCCCGTCCCTATCCGGACGCGCACCCATACCGCCCCCCACCGTCTCATAGTGAACAAAGGCCGCTCCCGTTCGGGGATTTGTACCCCCCATGGTCACAATACAGGCCGAACCGTAGCTTGCAGCGATAACCCTTTCCGGGACTGCCTTGGCAAAAGCACCGAGTAACACATCGACGATCCTGTTTGAGGTCTCCGTATTTGCCGAAACAACTGGATACGGGTATTGCGCACAGACGATGCTTCCCTTTGGCGCAATAATTTCAATAGGCTCGTAACAACCTGAGTTGGGAGGTATGGATGGGTCCGTGACTGCGAGAATGGTATAATACACACTGGATGCGGTCACTGCAAAGGGTGCGTTAACAGGCCCCTTTGTCGCGGCGGCCGAACCTGAAAAGTCAACGGTAACTGAATTTCCATGAACCTGCACAGAGGCACAGAGCTTGAGACCCTTCCCCTCTGGACCGAACCCGTAACCATCACCGTCCATATATTCTTCAAATCGATAGGTTCCATCCGGGATATCGCTAATCTCGTTCTCCACCAACAATCTGGAATAGCGCAGGGTTTCCGCCATTACCCGTTTTACGTTGTCGAGGCCGTATTTGCGAACCAGTTCTTCAAGTCTCATCAAGCCCCGCATGTTGCCGGCGAACTGGGCGTGGAGATCTCCAATCCTTTCTTCAGGTACCCGTACATTGGCAAACACGATCTCTGACAATTGGTGATCGAGATTCCCTTCCCTGAACATGACAACCGGGGGGATCCTGATGCCTTCCTGGTAGATCTCCTGAGTTACGCTGGAACTGCCCGGAGATGATCCTCCCACATCCGGCCAATGGGTTCTATTGACTGCGTATCCCACAAGCGCTTCATTGATGAAGAGTGGGGAAATCAGGGTCATGTCTGGAAGGTGGCTTCCGCCTTTGTAGACATCATTGGTGAGTATGGCATCACCTGGCCGCAACATGGAAGGGCCAGAGGCTATCGATTCCAACGCCCCTTTAATGGAATATGGCATGGCGCCGAGATGGACGGCTATGTCGTTTCCCTGAGCAATCACTTTTCCGGTTGAATCTGCCAGGGCACAGGAAAGGTCGGAAGAAAGACTGATTAAAGGTGAAAAGGCAGCGCGCATGATCACGCTTTTCATCTCTTCGCATATAGAGTAAAATGAACTTCGAATAATTTCAAATGTTACAGGATCCGAAGAGACGATGACATTTTCCCTTCCTTCCCTCCCTTCATTTTGGCTTAATGATAAGGCATCCTCTTTCATTTACCATACCTTTCTGGTCTACCGAAACAAAAATCGTGGTATCCTCTGCCTCAATGAGCGTCGGACCGTCTATCTCACTCCCGGCCTCGGGCCACCCATTGCTCAGTACAGGCACTTCTATGAATCGATTCAGGGATTCATGAAAGACCCTTCGTACAGAGGTTCGCCCTGTTCCAGAGGGTTGAGAAGCCTTCTTTATGATATTTTCCAGGCGCGGAAAGGCGTCACCGATAGTAGCAGTCATTCTGAAATTAACGATCTCGATGCGGGAACCCGGCAGGACATAATGAAAGGTTGCTCTGTACTTTGCCTCAAATTGGCGTTCAAGTTTCAAGATTTCATCACGATCTTTCAATTTCCCCTCAATGGGGAGCGTCAACTCAAAAACCTGGCCAAGGTATCGCATATCCACTGAGGGGAAGGTGGAGACCCGTGACAGATCACACGCCTCTCTTTGGAGAAGTACCCGCATCCGGTCTTCCAGTTCCCTGAACATATCAGACCCTGCCGACTCAGGCATTTCAGTTGTCAAAAAGGGGCGTGTCTTTACCACGTCATGCCTCACGCCTGCCACCAGAAGCCCGAGGGCCGAAAACACACCGGCAAGCGGTGGGATGAGCGTCTGGCCTACATTGAGATCCTCTGCTATGGAGCTTGCATGAAGCGGTCCGGCCCCGCCATAGGCCAACAGGGAAAACTCTCTGGGATCAAATCCCTTTCGGATGGAGACAAGACGGACCATCTCTATGAGCCTTGCCTTGGCAATCCGTATGATGGCAGCAGCCCCCTTTTCCAGGGGCCAGCCAAAAAAACGACAGATCCTGTCACTGATGGCCTTCTCCGCCAAATCAGGATAGAGCTTTGTACGGCCTCCGTGGAAGTTTTCAGGGTTCAGAAACCCGAGAACAAGATTGGCATCGGTCACAGTGGGTTCATTGCCTCCCAACCCGTAACAGGCGGGGCCCGGAACCGCTCCTGCACTGTGCGGTCCCACCTTGACGACACCTGCCTTATCGATCCAGGCGATGCTCCCCCCTCCTGCACCTATCTCAACGAGATCGATTACCGGACTCCTTATCGGATATCCTCCCACAGGTGTCCCGTGATGAAGGGAATCGGCATGGAACTCATTCGTAACCTTGGGGGTGCCTCCGGTAATTATCCCCGCCTTGGCGGTCGTACCCCCTACATCCAGGGCTATAATACCCTCAACATCGAGTGCCCGGCCCAGCCATGCTGCGGATACCATGCCTGCGGCCGGGCCGGACTCGATAAGATGGACAGGAAAGCGGCGTGCGTTTTCCGCGGAAGTGAGACCTCCGTTGGATTTCATCACCGAAAAGTTCTTGACGCCCTCCTTTGACAGCCTTTCTAACATCTTCTTTAAATACAGATCAACAGAAGGCCTTATATATGCGTTCAAAACGGTTGTACTCGTGCGTTCGAACTCCCTGAACTCGGGCCACACGTCGGAAGAACAGGAGACAAAAACATGGGGAACCCGTTTGACGATCTCCTCCATTACCCTCTTTTCATGGATAGGATTGGCATAGGCATGAAGAAAAGAAATTGCTACAGACTCAATTCCTTGGGATCGAATCTTGTCAATAGCTGCCAAAAGCTCGGGCTCTCCAATGGGCGCCAGGACTGCCCCTTTCGCATCAACGCGTTCTGGTATCCCTAGCCTGAAATGACGTGGGACGAGGGGGGGGGAGATCTCCTGAAACAGGTTATACATCTGGGGTCTGTTATGGCGGCGTAATTCCAAGACGTCTTCAAAACCCCGAGTGGTCAGCAAGCAGGTCTTTGCACCCTTTTTTTCAAGAAGTGTATTTGTTGCGATGGTGGTTGCATGGGCAAGTTTCGCCACACGCCTTGGTTTCTCGCCGGATGACCGTAATTGGTCGAAGGCCTGAAAGACTCCTTCTGATGGATTCCCCGGTGTTGTATGCACTTTCAAAAAGGCCACGAGCCTGCCCTCTCCATCATAGGCAACGAGGTCGGTAAATGTACCGCCTACATCAATCCCCACTTGGATTGCGCCCTTAACATCCCGACCGTCCTCCTTCATGATATGACCTTTTCAAGCTGCTCAATGAACCGGTCCATTTTAGGCCTCAGGTTAATATCCACTCGAATAAAACGGTCGTGAAGGCCCTTGAAGGAGACGCTGCAGTCTTTGGTGATGACACCCCCTTGGAGAAGCCCTTGAAAAACGTCCGTAGAAGTTATGGCTGGGTCAAGAATGCGGAGGCAGAGAAAATTGGCCTGGGGGTTCATGACGACTGAGATATTTGAAAAATCCGACAGGCGCTTCAGAAGGTAGTCTCTCCCATCCTTAATCAAGGCCCGTGTTTTCTCGTAATGATCTCGATCCTCCAGGGCGGCCGATGCGCCTACTGAAGCCAGATTTCCTATATTCCACGCAGGCTTTGTCTTCATTAAGGCCTCAATAATGACCTCATGGCCTATCCCGTAACCGACACGCAAGCCGGCCAATCCGTATATCTTGGAAAAGGTGTGAAGGACAACCAGGTTCGGATACAGGGGAATGAGATCCGCCTGGGTTCCGGTTTCAGAATAGTCCACATACGCCTCATCCAGGATGACGAGGATGTTTTGAGGGACCTTATCGAGGATCCATTTCAGTATCTCCAGATCTATAACTGTGCTGAGTGGGTTGTTGGGACTGGTGAGCATGAGGACCCGGGTTTTGTTGGTGACAGCCCCAAAGAGTTGTTCCGGGTCTATGTTGAAATTTTCATCCATCGCAACCGCTATCGGTTCTCTTCTCTCCACCAGAGCTACCTGTTCATAGATGGGAAACGTGGGGATGGGGAAGAGGATTGCTTCCCCCTGTTCTGAAAAGGCACGGACCATCAGAGACATCAGCTCTGTCTCTCCACACCCTACGATCACCTGCTCTGTTTTAACGTTTTCATATCTGGCAATGGCCTTTCGAAGGCTTTGGACCCGCCAGTCAGGATAAAGAGACAAATCCTTCATACCCGAATTAATAGCCTCAAGGGCCATGGGTGAAGGGCCTAACGGATTCTCCGCAGATGCCAACTTGGCCACTTTCTCCGCCGGAATTCCGTATCGTTCAACGACTTCATCAACCCGAAGCCCCGGCACATATGCCTCGACCCGTTTTAGGTAGTCGATCGCCTCAAAATGTACGTTTTTTTGATCTTCCACTCAAACACCTCTCTTTCTCAGGAAATCTAAAACACTCTTTCAGTAACAGGTTCATCCATTGATCGGCTGCTTCGCCATATATTCAGTTTTTCCGGAGGGATTTTTGCATACAACCGGAAGCCATCGGAATCTCTTTTGAAACGGTGAGGCACGACCCTTCTATGGCACATGGGAAGTCATGGGATCGTTTCTATACCCATGAGTTCGGGTTCGTGCATGGGGATCACAATGTCGGCAAGCTCTTTTATCTGCAACACGCTCTCATATGCACGGGGGGCGTCATAATGGATACCCGGAATAATGACCGGATATCCGGCAAAAGGAGAGACCCGCTCTTTGATATCCTCTGCCGGGAAAAAATTCTCCCTAATGCAGCAAAACCCCGTTATGACTGCCTTACCGGCTTCCGTATCAACTGAGACAGCCTGGCAACCCGGTGAATGACCCGGGACCGGTATGACCTCTATGCCCGGTATGATCTCTTTGCGCCCACGGATTGTTTCTACCTTCAACCCTTGCAAAATGGAATTTTTATACAACCATGAAAAAATAGGATGGGGCGCCTCCGAATATCTGAGTTCCTCCTCTTGGACCAGAATAGTAGCGTTTCTGCATTTGGGAGTATTGAAGCAATGATCGATGTGGAGGTGGGTCTGAATGACCAGATCGATGTCATCGGGTCGAAGAGAAACCTCGGACAGGGCATCCTCAAAGGTCTTCAGGGCTTCAAATGGAAGGTTCCGACAGCCGGGGTGATACGCCTTATAATCCTCGGCATGGATGGCCGTATCTACCAGGACTTTTTGTCCCGCCCCTTCTATGATAAAAAAGATATAAGGCCTCCAGATCTTTTCCCCGTAATAGGTGAGATATGTCATCGGCCCCTTATCTGCCTGGACACGACAGAGCGTAACAGGCCGAATTCTCAATTTTGCCATGAATGACTCCCCTTTACCCATCTATATGGTTCTCGCATACGGTATAAAAGGATCTCCCTTTCCTCCTTATTCGCCACCCTTCTTATGCTTTTCAATGACAAGTTCTTTCAGTTTGAATTTCTGGACCTTCCCGCTGGCGGTACGAGGGAAATCATCCATGGTAACGACCATGTCAGGGATCAGGTATTTTACCGTCTTATCAGCCAGAAAATCCACGATCTCCTCTCTGCTGATCTGATCCGACCCCACCTTGGGTATAATGCATGCTACGGTCTTCTCGCCAAGACGATCGTCGGGATACCCGACAACCTGGCACTCCTTGACCTTTTCATAGGTATAGACGATCCCTTCCATATCTGTGGCGTAAATGTTCTCTCCTCCCCGGACGATCATGTCCTTTATCCTTCCCTTCAACCTGATGTTGCCGTCCTCATCCATGGTTCCCAGGTCCCCAGCATGAAACCAGCCCAGTTCATCCACCGATTCTGCTGTCTTTTCAGGATTCTTGTAATACCCCAAGAAGTTCGTGGGACCCCTGTGACAGATCTCTCCCAGGGTATTGACCGGAACAATTCGTCCGGTTACCGGGTCCGCGATCTTCACCTCATTTCCCACATCCAGGGGAGGCCCCGGACTTTCTGAAATAACTTCTATCGGAGACTCGGGAATGCTCAAGACATTTGAACCGCATTCGGTGGTCCCGTCACCCTGAAGGATACCGCAACCAAATCGACTCACAATCTCCAACGCGATTTCAGGCGGCATCGGTGCCCCTGTGAAAATAGCATATCTTAGGGAAGAGACATCCGTTTTCTCAAATTCCGGATGGTTCATGATGTCAATGTACATGGTGGGTACACCGATAGCAATGGTCGCCCGGGTCCTTTCTATCTCTTTCACTGAAACAGTCACCGAATATCTTCCCATGATAACCAATGTTCCGCCCGACAAAAAGACGGTATGCTGGACAACGCAGTTGCCTGTTGTATGAAAAAGGGGGGTCATGCAAAGCCATACATCGTCGGATGTGGCCCCCATTCGTTTGGCAAGCCCTTTTGAGTGAAGCATGCGCGTGTTATGCGTCTGGACCGCCCCTTTCGGCATGCCTGTGGTCCCTGATGTGTAAGCGATCTCGAGAAGGTCATCGGCCTCTATCGGGTTTTCCCTGAGATAGTCACCCAGAAGATCCCTGCCGGGCCCGTCCGCTGGGTCCTGCACGATCAAATCCTCAAAATTGAGCATCCCAGGCATCTTCTCTTCCCCTTTTACGATCACGTGCTCCAGATGCGGAAGCTCGGTGCGTATCCGGTCCATAAGTTCCACAAAGGAAAATCCCCTCCATTCACTGGGCATGAAAAAAGCCTTGGCTTCGAGGTGATTAAGGATGGTCGTCAGCTCGATCTTTCTGTAAAGGGGATTCATGGGTGAAACCACCACACCGATACGGGCACAGGCATAGAGTGCAATGGTATACTCCGGCCAATCAGGAAAAAGGACTCCCGCACAGTCCCCCCTTTTCAAGCCAAGCTTGAGGAGAGACGCCGCCATTCGATCCACTGTTTCTTTAAGTTCGCGATAGGTATACGTTTTCTCGCCAAAACATATGGCAGTATTGTCCGGAAAAAGCGTAGCGCTATTTTCCAGCATTTCTCCAAAAGTAAGACCCTTTTCCATCTCCGGTCCGACCCTGTGGCAGTAACTCATTTTCAGTTTTTTCATCATACTATCCTCAAACCTCCCTAACTGGTTAGGATCCGTTGTCAGATTGATTTTTTTTAGCCATGATTTCCCTTAGCTCGACCTTTCTGATCTTTCCGCTGGGTGTTGTCGGAAAAACATCCATGAATTCAATTCGGTCAGGGATCTTGAATCTGGCAACCCTATCTTTGAAAAAGGCCTTCATCTCATCGTAGGTAAATGAGACCCCTTCTTTCGGGATAATGCATGCACAGGTCCCTTCCCCGAGGCGATCGTCCGGGATCCCTATGACAGCGACCTGTTCAACCTTATCATAGGTATACAGGATGTCCTCGATCTCGGTGGGTGAGATATTTTCTCCCCCGCGGACGATCACATCCTTGATCCGCCCGACAATAATCAGATTTCCCTCTTCGTCCATTTTTGCCAGATCACCGCTGTAAATCCAGCCGTTATCGTCAATTACCTCAGTTGTCCGCTTTGGATCCTTGAAATATCCGACACAGACATTCTGCCCCCTTGCACAGGCCTCTCCTTCTTTGCCTATGGGAACAATTCTTCGCTTTTCGTCTACGACCTTATGCTCCATCCCCGGCTGGGGCTTCCCTACCGTCGTGCATACAATCTCGACCGGATCATCCAGCGTTGTAATGTTACTGATGGCCGTTTCCGTCATACCGTAGGCCGATGTCATGAAACATCCCATCCTTTTAATGATCTGCCTTGCCACCTCTACGGGGAGAGGGGCCCCTGCCAGGGCCATGGTCCTTAAGGAGGAAAGGTCGTATTTCTCCAGGTCAGGATGCTGAAGCATCATGATAGGCATGGTGGGAACCCCTATCGGGACAGTGACCCGGTTTCGCTGAATCTCTTTGAAGGCCTCCTCAACATTCCAGGTCTCCAGAAGTACCCCGCAAGATCCGCTTATCACAGAGGCGTAAAAGGCATTGACCAGTGCTGTGGTATGGGAAAGGGGAACCATAATCAGCCAGACATCCTTACTGGTGAGCCTGGTTCGGTTGATTGTCCCGAAGGCCGACCGGCATCGGGTATTATGGGTATGCATGACGCCCTTGGGATCGCCCGTCGTTCCAGAAGTAAAAACGATTTCCAAGAGGTCATCCGCCTCCACAGGATGTTCCTTAAGATAGACGCGATGATAGTAATCGTTCGGGTAGGTTTCTTCCCATTGCTTACCGATCAAGTCTTCTAAAAGGACCTCATGGGCATGCCGCTTTTTCTCCGAGACGATCACATGCCTCAAATTGGGGAGCCCCCCCCTAATCTCAGAGATGAGATCGGAAAAGGAGAAATTCCAGAATTCAGAGACCATGATGATCCCTACGGCCTCGGTCCTTTCCAAAATATACTTGATTTCTCTCTCTCGAAGCCTCTCCGAAATAGGGATATGTACCGCCCCAAGTTTGGCAAGGGCGAGGGTTGCGTAAATGAACTCGAGCCGGTTGGGGAATAACACCGCAACCTTGTCTCCCTGTTTGACACCCATATCTATGAGGGCCAAGGCTAACCGATCAACGGTTTGACCCAGTTCTTCCCATGTAACAGACGTATCTCTAAGCGCAAACGCCCGACTGTCCGGCAATCGCTTTATTGTCCGATCGAGGTATTCCCCCAAGGTGACACCCGGTGGAATCTCCCCGGGACTGTAATAATAACTTTTGGTTAACTTTGTTTCCTCCATTTTCCCTCCTCCGAAATAACAGTCTCCATGGGATACATCGATCCAATCTGTTCTGTTTGGAATTACAATAAATATGAAAAAGATGACGCATACATCTCAACAGAAAGATAGTTTTCACTAAAGATCGAGCCTATACGGCACCGCCCAGCCCTTTACAAACGACACGGAATCCTTGGTGCACAGCCTCTTTGATATTCCCGGGCGTGCGGCAATCGCCAATGGGGTATACGATCCACCCGGCTTTTTGAAGCGTCATCGCAAGCCTGTTGTCCGCCCTGCTGCCAACGGCCAAAACCACCGCATCAGCCGGGATGGTGAGATGTTGCCCGCCCTTATCCAAGATTGCCCCGTCATGACCAATGGAGTGAAGTTTGCAACCGGTCATGATATCCACCCCAAGCCGTTTGAGTCTTTCAAGAAGCAACAGCCTCGCCCTCGGTTCAACGTCCTGGGCAATATGATCCATCATCTCTATGAGATGGACTTCTTTCCCCTGCTCACTCAGGAATTCGGCCGTCTCACACCCCACCAGTCCACCCCCAACGACCAGGATATGCTCACCCGGATGACATATCCCCTTTAACACATCCAGGGCCGTCACCACATGAGGCGCGTCAGAGCCGGGAACCGGGGGCCGGATCGGTTGTGATCCCGTTGCCACAATCACTGCATCGATCTCTTTCCCCTCCAGGGTCTTTTCTGTCAGTTCTTCTCCCAAATGAACGTCGACCTTAAGGTCGGCAAGTCGGGATTCATAGTAATCGACAATAGATTTCAGTGGTCCCTTTCCAGGCGGTATAGACGCCTCTCTCAATTGCCCACCGATCTGATCTCCCCGTTCATAAAGCAAGACCTGATGTCCTAAAAAAGCGCCTGTACAGGCAGCCTCCAGGCCAGCTGGGCCGGCTCCCACCACCACAATCCTTTTCTGCTCTCGAGGTCTTTTCAGAGGCAGTTCGTCCTCACTTCCCGTTACGGGATTAACCGAACAGACAATCGACTGCTGGCTGCTGATAGCCTCAATGCATCGGTTGCACCCGATACAGCGCCTGATGGGCCCGGCAACCTTATTGGAGACCTTGTTGGGCCACTGGGGATCAGCGAGCAGACTGCGTCCCATCGCTATCAGATCAGCCTTTTTTTCCTCTATTACCCGCTCGGCAAACTCTGGACTGCCGATGCGTCCCACGCCGATAACAGGAGGGCCCACCTCTTTCCTGAATCTTTCCGAGAAATGTATCAGACATCCCTCGGGCATGGCACCCGGCTGAATACAATACATGGAAGACTGAGGCCGTTCAGTAGTTCCCGCAGATATATGAAGGATATCAATCCCTGCCTCCCTCAGCTGTTTTCCCAGGGTCAGGGATTCCGCCAGTCCAAACCCCCTTCCCTCGAATTCCTCCGCGCTGAGCCTGAAGATAAGCGGTACCGGTTCCCCCACCGCCTCTCTGACAGCCCTGGCAACCCGGACAGGAAATCTCATGCGGTTTTCCAGGCTCCCACCGTATTCGTCTCTTCGTTGATTCGATCTGGGGGAAAAGAACTGGTGGATAAGATATCCATGGGCGCCGTGTATCTCGATCGCATCAAACCCTATCTCAACAGCCTTTTGTGCGGCCCTGGAAAAATCGGAAATCGTTTCCTCTATCTCTCTCACAGTGAGGGGGTGAGGAAGAGGGGCCCCGGGCCTGAAAGGGATCTCAGAAGGACCCACCACACGGCCTCCACTCACTTCGGGGTCAACGAGTCTTCCCCCGTGATTGAGTTGGACGGCCACCTTGGATCCTCCATTATGAATGGCCTCCACCAACCGTCTCAGCCCATCCTCATGGGGTACATCAAAAAGAACCAGGCCACCGACCCTGTGCCGCCCTGTCAGGCTGACCGCCACAGCCTCGGTGATGATCATTCCCACACCGCCTCTTGCCCTTTCGAGGTAATAGGCCGTGGTACGGGGCGTCACAATCCCCTCAGGACCTGAGAGGTTATTGCCCATAGGGGCCATGACAATCCGGTTGGGTATCACCAACTCTTTGATTTTGAACGTTTTGAATAGGTGCGAATAAGACATATCGTTTTCAAATTAAATGGGATAGAAGGGCGGATCGGGGTTATAGAACTCGGCTCGGATCAAAAAGGATGTCACTTTTTCATGCTAAATGACCCCTCTATCATGAAAGGATCGGCACGCTTCATCGGAATAACCCAACTCCTTCAAAATCTTTGGGTTGTCCCGGCCCAAAAGAGGGGCCGCATCGCGGATTTGAGGAGGGGTTTCGCTCATCCTTATCGGATTGCCTAAAACTCTCTGTGCCCCACCATCGGGACCGATGATCTTTTGAATCATGCCACTGGATTGGAAATGGGGATCGGAGGTCGCTTCCCTAAAATCTCTGATTACATTTGAACACACATCCTTCCCTTCAAAGGCATCCGCCCATTCTTTAGACGTCTTGTCCCTGAATTTTTCAGTCAATATCTCTATGGCCAGATCTGAATATTCCCTGTCGCGGAGCCGAATTCGGGCATCCTCGATACCGAGCAGGTCACAGAGATTTTGCCAAAAATGATCCTCAAGGGCGCCCACGGCCAAATAATGCCCGTCTTTGGTGGGATAAACCTGATACCGGGCCGATCCTCCGTTTGTCAATTCCTTTCCCCGTGTCGGGGTCTCGCCCGAAGTAAAATAGGTGCCAGCAGCGTTGAAAAGCCAGAAGAAGGCCCCGTCGTACATGGAGATATCTATATACTGTCCTTTCCCCGAGGTATTCCTGCTCAGTAGGGCCAGTAAAATGCCGACCAGAGCAGGGTAAGCACCTCCGCCGATATCACCCACCAAGATTCCCGGCACGACCGGTGAGTCGTTCCGCTGCCCCGTCAAATCCAGTATTCCATTAAGCCCTATATAGTTGAGGTCGTGCCCGGCAACATCTCTATGAGGACTTTTCTGCCCAAATCCGGAAATAGAACAATAGATGAGTCCCGTGTTTAACTTTGAAAGGTCTTTGTATCCAAAACCGAGACGATCCATCACCCCCGGACGAAATCCTTCTATAAGGACATCACTTCTCTCCACCAGTTTGAAAAAAAGAGCTTTCCCCTCTTCCGACTTGAGATTCAAGGTCATGCTCTCTTTGTTGCGGTTGAGTATGGCAAAGTTTCCACTGTAAACCGGATACCTCGGAAGATAATCGCGCATCAGGTCGCCCGAACCCGGTCGTTCGATCTTTATCACCCGTGCGCCGAAATCGGCCATGATCATCGAGCAAAAAGGCCCGGGAAGAAGCATTGAAAGGTCTAAAACGGTAATATGTGAAAGGGGTTGTATCATTCTTATCCCATCAGGCCATGCCCAGATAGATTTCCTTTACATACGAATTAGAGGCAATCTCTTCCTTTGGCCCTTCCAACGCAATTTTACCCTGCTCGAGCACATAAATCCTATCTGAAAGGTCAAAGGCCATTTCGGTATCTTGCTCTACCAGCAGCGTTGTGACGCCTCGTCCCCGAATCTCCAGGATCTTTTCCGAAATATCATCCTTAACGATAAGGGCCAGGCCTGTGGAGGGCTCGTCTAACAGGAGCAACGACGGCCCCCCCATAAGGGACCTGGCAATGGCCAACATCTGTTGCTCCCCCCCGCTCAGGGTGCCTGCACTCTGCTTTTCCCTTTTATCAAGCACCGGGAACATCGCTAAGACGTCCGCCATGTCTTTTTCGATTTCCACCCGGTCCTTTCTGAGGTATGCACCAATCTCAATGTTTTCAAGAACTGTCAGATCCGGGAAAAGATGTCGCCCTTCCGGGCAGTGTATGATGCCACGTCTTACGACCTTTTCCGGGCTCAAGGAGTCAATCCGTTGTCCCTGGAAGGAAATAGACCCCTCCACAGGGGCAACCATGGATATGGCCCTCAACAGGGTAGTCTTACCGGCGCCATTGGGTCCTATCACGCCAAGCAACTCCCCCTGATCCACATTCATATCAATGCCATCCAGGATCAATGCCTTACCGTAAGAGACTCTCAGCCCTTTGATTTCAAGAAGAGACAAATTTTTTTCCCCCTTTCCCCAGATACGCCTTTATCACCGCTTCATTCCTGGCCATTTCTTGAGGTGTGCCATCGGCAATCTTTTTGCCAAAATTCAGAGTGATCACCCTTTTGACCAGCCTCATCAGTTCTCTCAGTTTATGTTCAATAATAATAATGGTCAGACCGCCCTCAGACACACCTCGGATCAGCGTCAGCAGTATTTCGATTTCCTTGCTGGCCAGTCCTGAAAATGGCTCGTCCAAGAGCAACAGCTCAGGTTCGGCGGCCAAGGCCCTGGCCAACTCCAGCCGCCTCAGGTCTCCGTGGGAAAGGTCGGCCGCGAAAAGATGCATCTTATCTCCCAAACCGACCTGATCCAGAATCCTTGCCGATTGCCTCTGATTTTCCGCCCGGCCTTTGTTCTTTCTCTTCTTTTTGGGGGAAAGATGCGGCACCATGACATTATCGAGGACGGTCATCTGTTGAAAAGGACGAACAAGCTGGAAGGTCCGGGATATGCCACGATCCACAATCTGATGGGGCTTCTTCCGGACCATGCTCTCCCCTTTAAAGGTCACATCTCCCTGTGTAGGGACCAGGAACCCGGTAAGCAGATTAAACAATGTGGTTTTACCAGCGCCGTTGGGACCTATAATACCTACGATTTCTTTCTGTTCCACGGTAAAATCCAGATTGCTTACCGCATATAACCCTCCGAAATTCATTGACAGACCGACTACTTCCAAGAAATTGCTCATAGACATCAGCTCCCTGATGGAGATTTCATTTTTTTGATCAAAGCTTGTATGCCGGATATAATAGTGGGTACAAGCCCCCGCGGTATGAACAAAAGGATCAAAACGACCGAGCCACTATATATCAATACCCTTACCACTTCAATGACCCGCAGCCACTCATTGAGAAGGATCAGCAGGTAACCGGCCACGATGGGCCCGATAATGGTCCCCAGTCCGCCTACCACACTCATAAGAACGACCATAATGGAAAGGCTCAGCGAGAGAAGATCGGTACCCACATGCATCTGGGTGTGGGAGTAAAAGGCACCTGCCACACCCGCAAAGAAACCGCTTATGACAAAGGTTATAAGCTTATACCGGGTCACATTGATGCCAGATGCCTCGGCAGCGGATTCATCTTCCCGAATGGATTTGAGTATCAGCCCATACTGAGAATTGACGAGAAGGAGCAGAAATCCGCATATGATAATCATTAAGGTCGCTGACAGATAATACTTTACAACGTAATTGCTAGTCAGGGAGGCGATACCGTACAGCCCGTCCTCGCCTCCTGAGTATTCCCAGAATACCGCGGTCAAACCCGCCAGGACCGCGGAAGCGGCAAATGTGGCCAGCGCCAAATAAGGCCCCTTCAGTCTTAACGCAGGTACCCCTAAACCGTATCCCAACAAGGCGGCCACAAGGCCTCCTATGGGGATGGTCGCCCAGATGGGAAACTGAAAATAAAAACTCAAGATACCGGCCGTATAAGCCCCGCCGCCGATGAAAAGCGAGTGGCCGAAACTGATCTGACCTGTGTAACCCGTAAGGAGGTCCCAACTGGACAAAAAGATGGCATAGATATTACACACAATCAACAGGTCTATGACATAGGTCGATTTTATAAAAACAGGTATTATCAGCAATAACCCCACGATTCCCATATGTACTTTGTACTGCTTCCAGTTCAATGGGTTCGGAGGCAACGTCCTTTCAAGAACAGTTTTTTGATTCATTACGCAATCCTTTTTCCCATGAGGCCTGTGGGCCGTACACACAATACCAGCAAAATGATCGCTACGGCAACCAGCTCTCCCAGATAGCTGGAAACGCTGAAGGCAACAATAACCTCGGTGAAGCCGATAATAACCGCCGCCAGGATGGTTCCCTCAAAACTTCCCAGGCCGCCCAGAACCACACATATAAAGACACGCACCAGGGGATGTTCCCACATATGCGGCCGTGCCCCCAGCAGAGGAACAATGAGTGCACCGGCAACGGCGGCCAGACAGGCCGAAATAAACATCACCTGCAGATATACTCTATTGGGGCTTATCCCCATGAAGATGGCCCCTTCTCTATCCTGCGCCACGGCCTGCATGGCCCGACCAAACTTCGTCCGTTTGATAAAAAACCAGAGACAGACGATCAACACGATAGCCACTATGAGGGTCAAGAGTCTCTGAAAATCTATCGGGACCAAACCGAATAATTTGTACGTGGCATCATAAAAATTGGGCAGGTTGCGATCCACCGGTCCAAAAGTCGAAAGGATGACCTCTTGAAAAAACATGGCCAAAGCGACCGTAATGATCATCACCGAATATTCGGACTTGATCAGCGGCCTGATAGTGTAGTGCTGGACCAATATGCCCAAGAAACCGGTAAGCAGCACAGCCAGGACCAAAGCAATGTATAAATTGAGTCCTAGAAGGGAAACAAAGGTATAGATCAGATAGGCGCCGACCATGAAAAATCCGGTGTGGGCCAGATTAACAACGCCGGCCACTCCGAAAATCAGGGAGAAGCCAATGGCCAGCAAGGCATACACCGAGCTTTGAACCGCTCCATAAATGAGTATCTCCAACAGAGTTAACATCATTTGATCCTTATTATATAGATATGTTCATGTTCGTGTATTTAGGGCGCTCAGAAAGAGCGCCCTAAATACGTTCTTGTTATACCGCAGCTCGGCTATTTGATCCAAGGCGGCGTAACATATTCAGCCGTCTTCCACTTGAATGGATAAATGACCTCCATCTTTTTGGGTCCCTGCCACTGCACCCAAACCGGCTGCTTGCCTTTCGCACCGTACAGATTCTCGTGGTATTGATCAAAGACAATGAGCCCCCCGGTACCCGGAAACTCCATTTTTTCAATGGTCTTGATCAGTTTGTCGGTATCAAGAGACTGGCACTTCTCGGCGGCAGCCTTTAATAGATAGAGTGCGTCGTAACATCCGAAAGCCGTATAGGTGGGGCTAATGCCGTAGGTCTCTACATATTTGTCATAAAAGGGGATGGTTTTATCGGTAATCGGGGCCCTGCCACCGTTGATGAGCTGGGTAACTTCGCCGTTACACTTCCCACCCGTCTTATCCCAGAAATTGAAGACCTGGGAGGCCAGGCTGTAACCCGCCTGATGAACAGGCAGCTTGCTGTCAGCCCACTGTTTCGTGAGGGGGACACCCGGTGACGCGGCCTGGATGGTAAACAGCATCTGAGCGCCGGACTTTCTTATCTTGCTGAATTGGGCGGAAAAATCCGTCTGTCTGGGGTCAAACACATCCGTATAGACAATCTCGAAACCAGCATCCTTGAAATGGGGCGTAAGATATTTGGCCATCTCCCTGGCCCACACGGAGCTTTCCGGCAAAAGCGCCAGTTTGGTTAATCCCATTTTGTCCTTATAAAAATCTTTGGCAAAGATGACCATATCTTTGGCAAACATATCCGAATTCACGCAGCCAACGCGGAAGAAGTATTTGGACCTTTCGTAATCCTGCTTCACATAGTTGGCCAGTTTTGGCGTAGCAGGGCCGACGCTCAACCACAGCTTCTTGGCATCGAAGATGTGATTGGCCTGTGCCAGACCCACACCGCTCAGCCAGCCTCCGATGATCACATCGACCTTGTCATCGAAGATGAGTTTTTTAGCAGCATTGATCCCGACTTCCGCACGGGCCCCGTCATCCGCAAAAAAGAGTTCGATTTTGTGACCCAAGATGCCGCCAGCGGCATTGATCTCCTTGGCCGCCAGCTCTGCGCCGTTCTTATCACCGATACCGGCCTCTTTTTGAAGAGGCCCGGTTACACCAATTTTGATCACTTTTTCAGCGAACACGGTAGAACCACTAACCAAAAAACACGCGAAAAACAATAACACGAATATACCCAACGTTTTTGATTTCATCTCAGCCTCCTCATTTTAAGTCATGATGTTTCAAATAATCTTCTTCTACCTCTGCCACGAACCAAATACACATTATTGATTCTATCACCCCCCATCTTGGTTGTGTTAGGACGAAAGCAAGTCAGTATTTAATGAGGTGCTCCCCGTTGTCAAGATAAAAAACGGGTATTTTTAAGATGGTCTTCTGGGCTAAAAGTGAAGCTGCAAGTTAAAACATATTTTAAGAGCATCCTGTAAGAAACGAAGACGGACGGCCCCTTTGGGCCTTTAAGGATTCATGGCCTGTTTTTCTTTTCATACTCATAGAATCCCTTTCCTGTCTTACGTCCAAGCCACCCTGCCGCAATCATCTTCTTCATCAGTACAGGCGGAAAAAAGATTGGATCTCCGGTCGCTTTATATGTGGCAAGTGCCCCCTCATATGTTACATCAAGACCCACCAAATCCTGCAAGGCCAACGGTCCCATCGGATGCCCTAAAGCCAAGGTGGCCGCGGCATCAATCTCCTCTCTGGTTGCCAACCCTCGCTCCAACATCCGGATAGCATTCAGGCGGAAAGGATACTGAAGATAGTTCACGATAAACCCGGGGGTGTCTTTGGCCACGATCACCGTCTTTCCAAGGGACTTTCCAAATTCCTTACACACCTCAAGGACCTCCGGGCTCGTCGCAATGCTTTTCACGATCTCAAGCAATTTCATGATGGGAACGGGGTTCATGAAATGCAGACCCAGAACCTTTTCTGCCCTATTCGTTACGGAAGCCATGTCAATAATCGACAGGCTGGAGGTATTGCTTGCCAGGATGGTGTGCTCGGGGCAGGCTTTATCTAATGCTTCGAATATCTTCTTCTTTACTCCCATCTCCTCAAAAACGGCTTCTACTACCAGATCACAGTCACCAAAATCACCATATGTCGTGGTCCCTTTGATCCGGGCAAGGGCCGAATTCATTTCTTTTTGAGTTATCTTTCCTTTTTCCATGCCTTTGTTCAAAAAAGACGCTATGGCGGACAATCCCCTTTTCAATATTTCGTCGCTGACCTCAAAGACAACCACATCATATCCTGATTGAGCGCAGACCTGGGCGATACCCGAACCCATTGTACCACAGCCAACGACGCCAACTTTCTTTATCTCCATCATCTTAGCTCCCTGGGTATAT
>CAZACO010000006.1:0-1247 GCA_964483185.1 uncultured Desulfobacteraceae bacterium | reverse complement strand
AAGGTGATCAATCTCATGGCACCTGTAGCTGCAATCGGGTGGCCAAGGGAGATCCCTGAGCCATTCACATTGATCTTCTTATCATAATCGGCCTGCTTCACCCCCATGAGTTTGGCATCCGCCAGTGCCTGCACGGCAAACGCCTCTTGTATCTCAATGAGGTCCACCTCATCTATAGTCATCCCCACCTTGTTCAGGGCCTTGTTTACTGAAGCCGGAACAGCGGGATACGTCAGTGTCGGATCTGTGCCCGCAACGGCACATGACATGAAATAAGCCAACGGTTCTACACCCAGTTCAGCAGCCTTGCTCTCGGACATGAGCACCAATGCAGCTGCACCATCGTTTTCGCTGGATGAATTCCCTGCCGTGCACACCCCTTTCGGATACACGGGCTGTAGCCTGGCAAGTTTTTCCAGAGTGGTCTCTCGTCTGGGCGTCTCATCGGCATCAAAAATCAGTGCATCCCCTTTTCTTTGTGGAATGGAAATGGGAACAATTTCTTCTCCGAATTTCCCGGAATCTATAGCGGTAAGCGCCCGCTCATGGCTTCTCAGTGCCCACGTGTCAGCCTCTTCACGGGGAATGCCCTCTTTCTTCGCAGCGGCCTCTGCCCACGTCATCATGGAATTCAATTCCCCGTATCTATCCATAGGCTGAGACATGACCCTGGCACGTTGAATCCTGTCAAAGAAAGGGATGCCCCACATGGAAAGTGCCCCATGCCCTCTGGGCATGAATCCCCACTTTTCATCCTTCTTTCCCCCCAGACCCCATTTGATCTCTCCCGGGACATAGAGCTCTGCCTGGCTCATGCTGTCCATGCCGCCTGCAACAACAATATCGGCGTTGCCTGTTTGGATTTTCATAACTCCGAAAAAAACGGCATCTAAACCAGAACAGCATCGCCTATCCAAGGTTACACCCGGAACCGAATCGGGCCATCCCGCCTCAAGGAGGGCCATGCGAGCACCGTTGGCGCATTCGCCATTTTGATATGACTGCCCCATGATCACGTCATCCACCTGGCCGGGATCAATTTTGGACCGTATAACAGCCTCGTTCAGGACCGTGCTGGCGAGTCTATAGACAGGGACATGTCGTAAGGAACCACCATAGGCACCGATAGGCGTCCGCACACCGCTTACGATCACAACCTTCTCCATGGGATAAACTCCTTTCACCCTTTTTACCATCTGGACATTCCATCCAGAAATCGTTCATCCGGTCAAATATAGACCGGTCCA
>CAZACO010000005.1:0-22799 GCA_964483185.1 uncultured Desulfobacteraceae bacterium | reverse complement strand
GGGACAGCTTTGCACAGTTGAGCTATTCAATGTCTTTTAGCGGTGTGGCCAAGGCATGGCATTTGCACAGAAAACAGACAGACTGGATGTGTGTCTTAGTCGGGGATGTCAAGCTTGGGCTGTTTGATCTGCGAGAGGATTCAGCAACGTATCGGAAACTGATGGAAATCCTCATGGGAGAAACATTGGGGCGAAAGGTGGTGAAGATCCCCCCCGGAATTGCGCATGGCTACAGAATTATCAACGGACCGATGCATATCATATACGTGACCGACAGGGAGTATGATCCCTCAGATGAACACCGTCTCCCGCACGATGACCCGGAGATCGGTTATGATTGGACCCTCTCTTCAGAAATAAAATAGTTTAGATCCATGTCAAAACAGATGGAGTATTATAAAGGAAAGAAGATTTTGATCACGGGGTCGTCCGGGTTCATAGGCTCCTCACTGGTCGGGGCGCTGAGTCAAATTGACTGCGACCTTATTTGCTGCAGCAGAGATGCCGGAAAGTCTCAAATTACAACCCCTATGAAAGCACGTGTTTTTACCCGTGAGATAGACATTCGTACCCCTTCGATTTGGGACGAGATCCTTGAAGGGGTCGATGTTGTCTTTCATTTTGCGGCCCAGACAAGCTCTAAATTTGCCAATGAGAATCCATGCGTGGATATGGATGTCAATGTCGCCCCGATCGCCCGTTTTGTTGAAACGTGTCAGAAGAAGGCAATTCGGCCGGACATTGTTTTCCCTGGAACAGCAACCGAGGCCGGCCTGACCCGGGCCTGCCCGGTGGATGAGACTATTCAGGATAACCCGATAACAGTCTATGATATCAATAAGTTGACTGCTGAAAAATACTTATCTTATTACGGTAATCAATTAGGGGGGAGGGCTGTCACGCTCCGCCTTGCCAATGTATACGGTCCAGGACCCAAAAGTTCGCGTCCGGACAGGGGGATTCTGAATCTGATGGTCATGCGTGCCCTTTCAGGCAGACCTCTAACGGTGTATGGTGATGGGAACTTTTTGAGGGATTATATCTTTATTGATGATGTGGTGAATGCCTTTCTGACTGCAGGGGCCAGCCTGGATTTCACCAACGGCAGGCACTATGTCCTGGGAAGCGGGGTCGGCCACACCATCAGAGAAATGATCGAAACAGTGCGAGATCTGGTGGCTCAAATGGCCGGCAGGAGGGTGGATGTAGATTATATTCCTTTGCCTCCCGATCTTTCGCCCATAGAGGCTCGGCATTTTGTGGCCGACACTACGCGTTTCTGTGCCGACTCGGGGTGGGACCCCGGGATTTCACTTGAAGAAGGAATAACCCGCACAATAAAGTTTTTTTTGAGGCAGGTAAATAAATGAATATACTCATTCTGGGGGGAGCCGGATTTTTTGGGGCCAATCTTGTCAGGCGTTGTTTGAGCGATGACAAGAACAGGGTGACGGTCGTTGATTCCCTTGACCCAAGGCTGAAGAGCAGCTTTGAGAACCTGGAAGAGGTGAGCGCCTCGATAGAGTTCATTAAGGGTGATATCCGAGATTCAAGGCTTATGGAAAGCGTCGTACCGGGCAAGGATGTTATTTTCAACTGTGCAGGACAGACATCTCATCCAATTTCTCTCAATGACCCTTTTTTCGATGCCGAGATAAACTGCACCGGCAATCTCACGGTGTTGGAGGCTGTGCGTAAATGCAACAAAGATGTACGGATTATTTATACCTCAAGCAGCACCGTTATAGGGAAGGCAATGGGGGACATCGTTACCGAGACCCACAGCGAATATCCTCTTGATATATATTCGGCCAACAAGTGTGTGGCCGAAAAATATTATTACATTTACCACAGGGTTCATGGCATCAAGACCTTGTCCCTTCGCTTCGCAAATCTCTACGGCCCTTATGGTAAAGGTGATGCGGAATTCGGTTTTATAAACTATTTTATCTGGTTGGCCGCAAACAACCGGGAAATTTTTATCTTCGGCGATGGGAATCAGACCAGAAACGTTATGTATGTGGAGGACGCCGCTGACTTGCTTTACAGCTGCGTTTTTCATAACGCCCTTTACGGAGATGTCTATTTTGCCGTTCATAAGGAGCACTACCCTGTAATAGAGATTGCTAAAGAAATCGTCTCGGTATTTGGAAAAGGAAGGCTCTCGAAGAAGAGATGGCCGCGGATCAGGAAGAGAATTGAGATAGGCGATGCCATTATCAGCGGGGCCAAATTGTATTACGAGACCCAATGGGAGCCGAAATTCAGCCTGAGAGAAGGGTTGACCCGGACGAAAATGATAATGGACAGGCGCCAAAATGCAAAACGCATGGCGTAACGCGTTTGCTTTGCCCTGTGCGCTTTGCACCATGCGAAAAAAGGGGTGATGTCAAATGAATCTTTGTATTACCGGCGCGCTGGGACACATCGGCTCGAAGCTGATCAGGGAGTTACATATTCCCGAGCTGGAAAAGGCATATCTTGTGGATAATCTGATGACACAGCGGTATGCATCGCTTTTTGATCTGCCGGGTAACGTCCCTTTTGTATTCAAGGAAACCGACATCCTTTCATCTGATATGGAAAAGATTATTGAGGATAGTGATGTGTTGATACACCTGGCAGCCGTGACGGATGCCGAAAGGAGCTTTGAACGGGGGGACGAGGTTGAGGAAATCAATAGGAAGGGACTCGAAAAGGTGGTCCGACTCTGCGCGGATGCAGGGTGTTCCTTGCTGTTCCCATCTTCTACCAGTGTGTATGGAAGTCAGAGTGAAATCGTTGACGAAGCCTGCCCCAAGAATGAACTCAGACCCCAGAGCCCTTATGCCGATTCAAAGATATTCGGAGAAGGTTTGTTGGCCGAATTCTCAGAAAGGATGGGACTTAAGCACGTAATATTTAGGATCGGGACCATCTTTGGCTATTCCATTGGGATGCGCTTCCATACGGCCGTCAATAAGTTCATCTGGCAGGCCTCTACCGGTCAGCCGATCACGGTATGGAAGACCGCCCTGAATCAGAAAAGGCCGTACTGTGGTCTGGGGGATTGTGTCAATGCGATCAATTTCTTTGTGGCTAACGATCATTTTGATAATCACATCTGTAATATCGTGTCCGCCAATTTAACGGTTCAGGATATTATCGATGTGATCAAGAAGCATATCCCGGACATTCGAATCTCTTTTGTGGATTCGCCCATAATGAACCAGCTTTCTTATGAAGCTTCAAATAGAAGGTCTCTATCTTTAGGGTTGACATACCATGACACTATTGAAGGTAGTCTGCTTGTTGTCTTGCGTAAGCTAAATAACGTAAATACCCAGATCAAACGCGTCGCGGTTTGAGCATGAAGGTACCTTTTTTAGACCTGAAAGAGACATATCTGGAACTAGAGGATAAGATAGACGAAGCAGTAAAGAGGGTCCTCCAGCGCGGGTGGTATATACTTGGGGAAAATGTCAGCTGTTTTGAGGAGGAGTTTGCCACATATTGCGGGTGTAGATACTGCATCGGGGTGGGGAGCGGGATGGATGCCCTGGAGCTTCTGCTCAAGGCCCGCGGGATCGGTCCAGGGGATGATGTGGTTGTGCCGGCAAACACCTATATCGCAACGGCCCTGGCGGTTTCACGGGTGGGGGCGACGCCGGTCCTGGTGGAACCTGATCCGAAAACCTGCAACATGGATCCTCCCAGAATCGAAACGGTCCTGACCCCACGTGCCAAAGCAGTTATGGCAGTTCACCTCTATGGGCAGACTGCGGACACGACGCGTATCCAAGAGATCTGTCAGAAATATGGTCTGCTGCTCCTCGAAGATGCGGCTCAGGCCCACGGGGCCCTGCATCATGGGGTCAAGGCCGGCGCCTTAGGTGATGGGGCAGGGTTCAGTTTTTACCCTGGAAAGAATCTCGGGGCCTTTGGCGACGGGGGCGCGGTGGTGACAGACGACCGCGACGTGGCCGAATATGTCCGGACAGCCAGAAACTATGGCTCGGAGAAGAAATACTATAATACAATCAAGGGCGTGAACAGCCGGCTTGATGAACTGCAAGCGGCCATTTTACGTGTTAAATTAAGATATTTAGACGATTGGAACATGAGGCGGTCCAAAGTAGCACAGCTCTACCTTGACAGGCTTGAAGCCCGGGGTGAAGAGCTGATCCTCCCCCACGTGGCAGAAGGAAACCGGCATGTATGGCACCTTTTTACTGTGAGATCGACCCGGCGTGACGCGTTGCGGACCTATCTCGAAAAACAGGGGATCGGGACTCTGATCCATTACCCTGTACCCCTGTACAGCCAGGCCGCCTACGAAGAGTTGAACCATCTGAAAGGCAATTATCCCATTTCTAACGCCATTTCCGAACAGATCCTGAGCCTTCCCATGGGTCCCCACCTCTCCAGGGAGGCGGCGCTGTATGTCTGTGAGGCGGTGAACCGGTTTTTTCAGAGATAGATGCCAAACCCCAGATTTCTTTTCGACCCGGCCAAAACAGAAACGAAAAGGAGCTACCAATTCTGAGTCCATGTTTGGAGATGCGAAGGGACCCCAAGTGCCGGGGCCCTTGGGAAGTCACCTTAGTTTTTATGCTCTCAGTAACTCCGGGTCTGGGAATTCCTTCAGAAAGGAATATATGCCCGTGTTGCCTCTTTGACGGCGCAGTGGTCGTTAAATGGCTCATCTCATTTGAAAGACGACTGAGATGGTTATGGGTAAGCCACTTTTTTGCGCCTGCTCAGCGGGTATCATTGAAAGGAATTGGCAGTAGGCAACGCCGATTCCTCTGATATTCCTTTCCGAAGGAACTCCCAGACCCTACGTGTGTGGCAACGGAAAGCCGCCTGGTCTTTTGAAGTTACTACAGCGGTCCCGAATTTATTGAGATGTGACCTTGGTTCTTGATAACTTACGAGAAAAACAGTGGAGAAATCCCTCATACTTTTGAACAAAAGAGATCCTGACCGAGGGACCTAATACCCCAAGAGCGGAACAAGTTGAGTGTCGGCAAAATCAAAGGCCCTTCTCATACATTTGTCCACGTCCATGTACATGAATTCACCGGTCCTGCCTAGCGTGGAGATTCCATCCTGGTGGTTGATAAAGTCAAGGATCCGTTTCAGTTTGGGGGCGTAGTCTTTCCGGTAAATGGGGTAGGCGTTGGGTGCCCGAACCAGCAGGAGCCGTTTGACATCCCCGGGTCCGAGAAAACCATCTTCTGCCAGACTCCCGATGCACATATTGAAAAGCGCCTCTTTCGGTGCTGTCCAGGCCGGGCTGTCTTTCAGACACGGTATCTCAACCATAAGGATGTTCTCCCCTGCAGGACTTGTCAGCGGACTGAACTGATTCATTTCCGAGATGCGGTTGTACGGTCGATCGAGGACATATATGTAACCGCAGTTCAGTATGTTCTGCTTTTCCGTGACCATGCCCAGTGCGGTCAGGGAGCGGTAATCCAGTTTCGCGGCAGACGATCTGACTGCCGACGGCGGCGGCGGGCTCAGCATGTTAACAAACTGGTCCACGGGGATGGTGGAGACCACGTGGGCGGCCTCCATTTTCGCCTGATTGCCGTCCTGATGGTACCGGACGCGCATCCGGCCTTCAGGCTGGGTGTCAACGCCAACCGCTTCACAGTTTAGCTTGATCACAGCGCCAACGTTCTGGGCCGCCTCGGCTACCCGTTCGGCGATCTCGGCAAAGCCGGTAGAAGGGTAATAGGTGGGCAGCATCTCACGTTCAATCAGCGATGCATCCTCACTGCCAATGCGTCTTCGCACCAACAGGCGAAGGGTGTTGAAAAAACTCATTCGCGTGTGTGTCGGGATTGAGCGCGACGACAACCCAGAGCAGGGGACTTTCCAGAACTGTTCGGTATAAGGCTTAAAGAAGGTGTGGTACAGATGTTCGCCGAAGCTTGCGATGGCCCAGTCTTCCACGGTTTCATCCTGGCCTTCTGAGAGGGGGTGCGTTCTGGGAAAGAGCTTGCTTTTGAAAAAACTCAGGGCCGTACGGATGCCGGACCCTATCCCCATCTGGACAAGGACATTATAGGCGGTCAAAGGGTAATCCAAGTATTTTCCCTGGTAGTAGAATTTCACCTCTCGCGGCTGAGCGGGCAATCTATTGCCGAAAAGCCCGAGCACGGCCTCCCGGATACTATCGTCCTCGGTAAAAAAGGAATGCGGGCCGACATCCATGGTGTAGCCGTCTTCCCTCAAGGTCCCTGCCAGGCCTCCCACGGTCTCGGCTGATTCTATGACCGTGACGCTGACGCCCCGGCTGCTCAGCCGCCACGCCAGGCTCAACCCTGAAAACCCTGCCCCTAAGATGACGATCTGTTGTTTCATGACCTCTCTCTATTGGTAACCGTTCAAAGGTTTAAAGGTTCAGGGGTTCAAAGGTTATATTCTTGTCAGCATACGCTATCTTGTAAACGTTTTGTAAGGGAAAACCGAATGGTTTCACATTCCCACAAATTCAGTCTTTTTCCTAACCCTCATATGAACCCTGAACCTCTGAACGGTTGCCTTTATCCTAAACGCCGTGGTTGGTTTGCTCCGGGGCTGACAACGTAAAAAATCGGTCCAGCTGTATATCCCTGCTGCCTACCGGCTGGCCAAAACCCGTTTAAAGGAGGCCAAGGCTCTTGGAATAACGGGTCTATCGCAGGAATTGAAGGTCCTTCCAGTCCCAGAGACGCTCCGGATGGCGATCCAGGTGGAGGGGGGTCTCATGCCATCCCCAGACGGCCATACTCGTTGCCCCGCGAAAATGGATCGCAAAGCTTGCTGCCAAACATACCAGGAACGCCGTATGTAACACGAACCGATGACACCGCGCAAGGGCCGGTGCGAACTCCAAATACCGAACGAGAAAGTAACAGAGAAAGGGCAGTATGTCGCAGAAAAACCTCGGCCCGAATGATTTTCCCCCCCACCAGTGCGGAAACGTTGAAATGATTAGCCAGTGCAAAACGACAATCGCTGCCAGATAGTAGTCTAACGGTGTGACAGCCCTGTTCTTGAAAAGGAGTATAGCCCCCAAGACCGAAAAGACAAGGATGGGAGAAAAGATGAACAGCCCTCGACCCGGACTCACCAGGTTCCCCACCAAGGCCTCTAAAAAGGCGGAATTGTGTCCGAGCCGGTTTGGGGCGTAGTAGGGAGAAAGAGGCGCCCCGTAAACGCTCAAGTTGTAAACAAGAAAGGCCACCATGATTACCCCGGCCAGGACAAAATAGAGCGGTGCCTGTTTCCGGTGGTGAACAGCCACGAAAATCGACAGGAACAGAATGACTATTGCGTTGGTAGGGCGGACAACATAGGAAAAAGCCAGTGGAAGTGATGCAAAACAAATGAACCTTGAATCCGATTGACCGCGGATCAAGAGATACAGGGCCAGGGTCAGCATCAGCATGGATGGCCCATGTTGCCAGAGGGCCGTAGCCGCGACTGACCATGCTGAGGTGCAGAAGGCGAAGACAAATGTCGCCAGCAAGGCCAATGACAACGAAAGATAATTCCTGGCGACCCGGAAGAAGACAACCGTCGTGAGAGCCACAAAAAAGGACGCTATCAGCATTTCAAAACCGAAATAGCCGTTGACAATGGTTACTTTTTCGTCAATTGAGGGTATTCGCGCCCGTAGGAATTCTTCGAAGGATGGGACATTTGTCAACACCAGATCGATACCCCCAACAAATGGCACGGCCAGGATGGAGGTACCGATGGGAAAAATCGTGTAGAAGCGGTCGCCTATGCACTCGATTCTCTTATCCTTGACGTCCAAAATATCAGCAAATTCATTTAGATCCGTGTTGAACTCCTTGATGATCGACAACGCTGTGGGAAGGGACCACCGAGAATCGCCGCTTGTCCCAACGACCGTGCATAGGTAAACGGCCCACACAGAGAGGAACAGGGCAGTCAACAACAACCAGTTCCAACGTGATCGTCTTTGCTGATCCATAATTTTCATTCTCTGTCCGTTTTTCGCCGCCGGTGCCCAATGGCCATCCCACTAATAGGCCACGTCCCCATTGAAGCTGACACTTTTTTCACGTCAGGCCAAGGCCTCGTCTTTATTGGATCTGTCTGCCCAAACATCAGGAAAGCTATACACGGGTATCTGCAACAAATCAATTCCTTTGTTGGCTGACTGATTGTGACGTTAGGACGAGAGGGAGCAGCTGCCTCGATCTTGATGTTACCGTGTAATATACTGATCACCTGGAGTTGCGGTTTTGTCCATGCGCCCGTCTAAATATTGAAGGGTCTTGGAAGAGCATGAATTTCATTTTTCTTGATTATTATGATATCTTGTGCTTGTCTGTGCTGGCTGGATATGGGTGGGGTATTTTCCTCTAAATCATTTGAGGAACTCTCAAACCTGGAGATAATGAGTCAAGTTTGGCACCCCAAAAACTAATCAACAACCGGGGTGCTAAACTTGAATTATGATCTCTTAAACGGCGTTACATTGTTCGCCTGCGCGTAGAGACAATTTTGTATGAGAGATAACTGGATTACAAAAAGCTTAACAAATCCGTGGCCGGCATTGGCTCTTGTTGCGCTCGTCACTGTACTTATATACTCTAACGTATACAGAGCACCTTTTGTCTTTGATGACCTGCAACGGATTGAGGAAAATCTAAAAATCAGGGATTTGAAAAGGTGCCTTTCACCAGGAGAGATCTTTTCCCCGAGACCCCTTGTTCAAATAACGTTCGCTCTCAATTATAAGTTAGGCAAACTAAATGTTTTTGGTTATCATTTAGTTAATGTTCTGATACATGTCATAAATGGATTTCTTGTCTATTTCCTGTCGCTTGGAATATTCAGACGTTTGCTCAATCATTTCCAAACTCCCAACTCGTCAATTCCATTAATGTCTTTATTTGCAGCGCTTGTCTTTGTCGCCCATCCGATCCAGACCCAGGCCGTCACATACACGGTCCAGAGATATACGTCCCTGGCGGCGACGTTCTATTTCCTGTCGATTTTCTGTTATATGAGGGCGAGGATTTTGCAGCAGGGAGCAGTGGACTGGGGGCAAGAGATCGGATGCGTATCGCCCGGTAGAATCTTTACATCTTTCAGCATGAAGATCTTGGCCTTATACACCCTTTGCGTTCTTTGTGGCGTTCTGGCCTTCCTGAGTAAACAGAACACGGCAAGTCTCCCGGGGGCGGTTCTGCTTGTAGAATATATTCTTTTTGACAGGACCTGGCAGGGCTGGAAAAGAAAACTGCTCTGGTTTGCTCCGGTTGTGGTGCTTATGGGCCTGTTTATTCTCTATGTCTCGGGTATTTTCAGGCAGGATGTCCAATTCGGGAGTCTGCTGGAAGATGTGTCGGCCATATTGCGGGCTCCGGAAACCTATGTCAGCCGCTGGGCCTACTTTTGCACCCAGCTCAATGTAATTGTTATCTATATTGGCTTATTGTTCCTCCCGGTCGGTCAGAATCTTGATTACATGTACCCCTTTAAGACAGGATTTTTTGATAGTTACACGCCAGCAGCCTTTCTCTTTCTGATCGCACTTGTTGGCATCGGGATATGGCAAATAAAAAAGCGGCCCATAATCAGCCTCGGCATTTTCTGGGTTTTCATCACGCTTTCGGTGGAGTCAAGCGTCTTTCCCATAAAGGACGCCCTGTTTGAGCACCGCCTTTACCTTCCTATGTTCGGATTTGCCATTGCGGTGGCCTATATGGTATTTTGTCTCTTGCCGGTTAAACGACCATGGAGTCTTGTTATCTCTATTCTCATCATAATCTCGTTTGGGTCGGCCACCTACTTGAGAAACAGAACATATCAGAGCAAAATAGCCCTTTGGTCCGATGTTGCACAAAAGAGCCCGGAGAACTTCAGGGCGCACTTCAATTTAGGGAATGCACTGCGTGACCAAGGGCGTCTTGCGGAGGCAATTAAGAGTTATTTCAAGACGCTCAGTATCAGACCTGAGTGGGATAAAGCACATGTTAATCTGGGAATTGCCTTGAGAAGGGCCGGGAGGATCGATGAGGCCATCCGGCATTTTTCTGAAAGACTCCGTATCCGTCCCCGCAATCCTGAGATGCGCTGTAATTTGGGGGTTGCCCTTATGCAGCGTGGTGAATTAAAAGAGGCCGCCCATCATTTTTCTGAGGCGCTTAGAATAAAGCCTGATTTTGCAGAGGCACGCAATAATCTTGGGACCGTATTGGCTCGGCAGGGAGATCTTAAGAACGCTGCCATGCAATTCTCAGAAGCGCTCCGAATTGAGCCGCATAATGCGAGGATACACAGCAACTTAGGACAAGCGCTTATGCTGCAGGGTAATCTCCAGGGCGCTGCCCATCATTTTTCAGAGGCAGTCCGCACAGAACCCGGTTACGCAGAGGCCCACAGCAAACTGGGAGTTGTGCTCGTTCGCCAAGGGGACATTGACGGCGGGATTGAGCACTTTTCTAGGGCCTTGAAGCTCAGACCGGAACTCAAAGAGGCCCACCAGGGGATGATATGGGCAGAGAGATTGAAAGGCGCCAAGGATGCCAAATGATCGACAGGGAGTGATGGCGAAACGGCTATTGATGGACGTATTCACTTTGTTGAGTTATAGTACCGGGAAGAGATTTTGCTATGGATGATTACAAGAAAAGATTCGCCATGGCCTTGGCCGAGACAGGGGCCCTATTTTTTGACAGGGGTCTTGTCCTGAAAGACAGACGGCCTACCCCCTATTTTGTCAATATGGCCATGTTCAGGACCGGCCGTCTGTCCATTGAAATGGGGTCTTTTTTTGCCGGCATGATGATGTCCCATCGACTGGCCGGGGGTGCGGATGTCATTCTGGGGCCTTCCTACAAAGGGAGCGCCATAGCCCTGTCAACGGCCATTGCCCTGTGGCAGGAGTACCAGATTGATCTGGCATTTGAGTATGATCGAAAAGAGGCCAAGACCCATGGCGAAGGGAGCGTGTCAAAGAGCATTTTTGTCAACGGCGCTTTTTTTGACGGCTGCCGGATATTCATTGTGGACGATGTGGCAACCTCCATGGCGACCAAATTTGAGCTTTTGGAGAAGATTGAATCCGAGGCCCGTTTAAAGGACATGTCATTCCATGTGACAGGCATAGGGATCGGGCTTAACAGAGAACAGACAACCGCGGTGTATGACAGCGACGGTAAGGTGATTTTGGGGCAAAAAGGGGAAAATGCCATACAGGATTTTGTGTCCAGGAGCGGTATTCGGGTTTTCTCCGTGGCTGGGATCAGGGAGGTTGTTGACTATCTTTTTAAGGAAGAGGTTCCGGTTATGATTCAGGGGAACCGCAGTCCAATAGATGAAAAGATAAAGGCCGAATTTGATGAATATGTTGAACTGTACGGAATCACATAGATTTTGTTGGAGGTCGGCGTGTCCGATCAGAAATGTTTGCCTGCTACGATTAGTGATATCCTGAGCAGCAGAGAGCCAAGGGTTTTTGATGATAAGGCGTCAACTGACTATAGGCACGCCGGTGTGCTGCTCCCCCTATTGGAACAGGGAGGCGTCTGCAAGGTCCTCTTCACCAGGAGGACCGACAAGGTCGAACATCATAAGGGCCAGATATCCTTTCCCGGCGGCGCGGTTGAAAAGGGGGACGCATCCATCGAAGAGACGGTGTTGAGAGAAACCTATGAGGAGATCGGCCTTTCTGAAAAAGACATTGAGATCTTAGGCAGGATCGATGACGCCCTGACCGTGGCGTCCAATTACGTTATTCACCCACTTGTGGGCATGGTTAGGTCCATGGATGACCTTGCCATCAACCGGGCAGAAGTGAAGCGGGTCATTACGGTGCCGTTGCATTTTTTTCACCCTGCCGTCTCAGGGGAAAAGAAATTTTCTGTAGAATATGAAGGGGTCACCTATAAGACCCCTGCATATGAATATGGTGAGCACGTGATCTGGGGGGCGACTGCCAAGATGATGAGGAATTTTATGGAGATCCTTGGTGACAAATTATGCTTGCCCTCAATGCAAAAATAGAGTATCTTTCAATGCACCTGTCGGGACGTGGCTCAGTCTGGTAGAGCACCGCGTTCGGGACGCGGGGGTCGCTGGTTCAAATCCAGTCGTCCCGACCACAGCATCACACGTTTCCCTCCTGGACAAGCCTCGAAAAATATTCAAAAGAGCGGTCATATGTGACCTCGGCCTCTGCGGGAAAACAGCAGGCCGGGAGTTGCCTCATTCCCAGATGATAGGCGACACACTCGCAGCAGACCCCTTTCCTGGGACACGGGTCGTATGTACAATTGCATGTTTCGAAATTCTTTTTTCTGTTGCATTCCATGATATTTTCCTCCTTGCGTGCCGGACCGGAATCCCTGATGCCAGATCTGATATGAACGGCCGCCGAGTATACCTTCATCTTCAGGGGTGGTCAAATTTTTCTTGACAAAACCGTTCAATTAATGAACTATCTTCTTTTTGGCATTGTGTATTGGTTTCGACATCGTTGGGCGGGCTGAATGGATAAGCAGGACATTCATATCCTCCGGTTAATGGGGGAAATCGATCAGAACGGCAGCTCCAGCCAGAGAGAACTCTCGCGGCGTTTGAATCTCTCCCTGGGATTGGTCAATACCTTTCTGAAGAGACTTGTCAACAAAGGATATTTCAAGGTCAAGACCATGCCCAGGAACCGGGTGAAATACTTCCTGACCCCTGAGGGCGTGGCAAGAAAGGCCCGGCTTACCGTGGAATATCTACAGTATTCGACCAGATTTTACCAAGATATCAAGCAGTTATTGATAGGTAAATTCAATAAGATGGAAAGAAACGGGATAAGGTCGATCCTCTTTTTCGGCGCAGGCGAGGTGGCTGAGCTGGCATACCTCTATCTGCAGCTTACGGGCATACATCTGGCGGGGATCGTTGATGACAAAAAAAATGGAAGGGATTTCTTTGAGTTCATGGCCGAAGGCCCTGAACGGTTAGACAGGGGGGACTGGGACGCCATTCTGGTAACCCGCCTGGATGACACGACCCGGGACATAGAATACCTTATTGAAAAAGGGGTGGATTTCCATAAGATTGTGACCCTGTAGGGTTATAACGATATCCGCTTTTTCAGACATGGGGAAATAGTTGAGTCGTTGAGCGGTTGAGTCGGAAAACCGTCGAGCCTCTTGGGGAACTGAATCGGTCGGTTTGATCTTCAACCATTCAAGCGCTTAACCCATATGCGAGCCTAAGGCATGCTCAATCAACCATCGACAATCAACAATCATCAATCCCTCAAATGGTACGCCCTGCATACCCGAAGCCGTTTCGAGCAGAAGGTCTACGACGGGCTCTGCGGTAAATCCCTGGAGGCCTTTCTGCCGAAGATCCAGCAGATGAGCAGGCGGAAGGACCGGCGGAAAAAAATATTCGTCCCCCTGATTCCGGGCTATGTGTTTGTTCGATCCCTTCTTGAAGCCGAGGAGTACCACCGGATTATCAAGACCGTCGGAATCGTTCGAATCATCTCTTTCAAAGGACAACCGGTTCCTGCCGATGACCAGGAGATTTCCTCGCTGATGATCCTGGACGGCACAGACCGCACGGTGCAGAATCGTGCCTATATGCGAAAAGGGGAGCGGGTGATGATCATGGAAGGACCGCTCAGGGGGTTGACCGGGTTTTACCTTCGGCACAAGGGTAAAACAGACAGAGTCGTCGTCTCTGTCGAGCTGTTGCACCGGTCTCTTGAAGTTGAAGTTGAGGACTGGGCCCTTGAAAAGGTGCCGGGGTAGGTGCCGGGCGTGCGGCGGAGAGGGTGCGGGCAGAGCGTATGGCGTGGCGGAGCGGGATGATCAGGCAGGGTAGAAGGCTATAATCGTTAAACATATCAAGTGTATAGATGCTCTTGTAGGGTGTAACTGAAGGGGCGGAGCTGTGTTTTGCGCAGAGCGAATGGGGCATGGCGAAGCAGAAAATGACAGGGATGGGAGAAGAGGAGAGGGTTGCTTTGATAGAACAGGGCAAGAAAATGAAAGCATTGATTACGGGCGGCGCCGGATTCATAGGATCTCACCTGGCTGAGAGGCTTCTGGAGCGGGGAGATGAGGTATTTATTATTGACAATCTGTGGACCGGAAAACTTGCCAACATCGCAAAGATACAGGCCCATAAAAAATTGCACTTGGTGGTCGATACTATTTTGAACGAATCGGTCATGAATGAGCTGGTTTTCAAGGCAGATCACATCTATCATCTTGCTGCGGCCGTGGGGGTGAGGAATGTCATGGATCACCCGGTGGAGACATTAGATATTAATGTAAAGGGATCCGAGGTGGTATTGAGATTGGCCAACCGGTTCAAAAAAAAGGTCTTTATCGCCTCCACCTCTGAAATCTACGGCAAGCACATGGAACATGATCTGTCGGAGGATGATAACCGGGTCATGGGAACGGTAAAGAAACGGCGCTGGGCATATGCCTGTTCAAAGACCTTAGACGAATTCCTGGCCCTCGCCTATTTTGATGAAAAGAAGCTACCGGTCCTGATCGGGCGGCTCTTCAATACCGTGGGTCCCCGGCAGACCGGGCGGTATGGGATGGTCTTGCCCAGTTTCGTCCAGAGTGCACTGTTAGGAAAGCCGATAACCGTATATGGCGACGGGAGTCAGACCCGGAGTTTCACGCATGTGAATGATGCGGTAGGGGCGATCATGGGACTCATGGACGAACCCTCAGCAGAAGGGGAGATTTACAATGTGGGGAACGATCATGAGGTCTCGATCAACGATCTGGCACAGAAGGTGAAAGAAATGACAGGGAGCGATTCGGAGATCGAACACATCTCTTATGAAAAGGCGTATGGGCCTGGTTTTGAAGATATGGAAAGACGATGTCCCAACATCAGTAAACTGAAGGCTTGCATAGGCTTTGCGCCATCCTATGACCTGGAATCCATTATTCAGAGCGTGATCGACTATTTTAAGGAATAGAAGGCGTGCATAGGAGACAGATAGACGCATATGAGACCTTTGCAAAACGCCCCCTTTCGCCCAATCTCTGTGTTGCGTTCAGATTTTAATCCTCGAAATGTTTAATATATTCCTGTGGTTAAAATCTTCACGCGCCTTGATCTTGAACGAAATTGAGCATTTTTCAAAGGTCTCGCATATATCCAGGATTCATATCTGCTGAGACCTTTGAAAGTTGACCAACGTTAATCAGGATCAAGGAACGCAACAATTTCAACCCGTAACCGATAACGAATAACCGATAACAAACAACACAAAATGACCCCTATAGCTTTCAAGGACTATCCCAAGGAACCGGTCGTGGTGGAAAACCTTTCGGAGAAGATGATGCGGGAGTCGAGGTTTGTTCCTTTAGAAATCAGCGACGGTGTGCTCCGGATAGCCATGGCCGACCCTGAAGATTTCTATACCGTTGAGGCACTGAGGCTCGCCACCGGCCTGAACATAGCGGTGTTTCAAGGCAAAGAGGGAGATATCCTCGATGCCGTTGAAAAATTGTATGGTGCCGGGAGCCAGTCACTCGAGACAATCATCGAAGCGGCAGACAGAGATATCTATGATATCTCTCCGGAAGGGATTGAAGATGCAGATCACCTGAGAGACCTTGCTTCAGAGGCCCCAATTATCAGATTAGTCAACCGGCTTATATTTAATGCGGTGGAACAAAAGGCGAGTGACATTCATTTCGAACCTTTTGAAGATGAATTCAAGGCGCGCTATCGTATAGACGGTGTTCTGCACGATGTTGAATCCCCCCCCTCCCGCCTTCAGGCTGCTATCATATCCAGGATCAAGATTATGGCGAAGTTGGATATTGCAGAAAGACGTCTTCCCCAGGACGGGAGAATCAAGCTCAAGATTGCGGATAAGGAGATTGACTTTCGGATTTCAACCATCCCGACGCTTTTTGGTGAAAGCCTTGTGATGCGGATATTGGACCGGGATACCCTGATTCTCGACTTAGAGAAAATAGGCTTTCCGGAGGATATTTTAGCCCAATACACAGAATTGGTGTCTCAGCCCTACGGCATGATCCTGGTGACAGGACCCACCGGGAGCGGCAAGACCTCCACGCTCTATACCACGCTTGCAAAGATAAACTCCCCGGAAAATAAGATTATTACGCTTGAGGAGCCGGTTGAATATCAGTTGAGCGGTGTCAATCAGATCCAGGTAAACCCGAAGATAGGGATGACCTTTGCCAAAGGGCTCAGGTCCATTGTTCGTCAGGATCCTGACATTATCTTGGTTGGAGAGATAAGGGACAGAGAGACGGCCGAGATTGCCATTCAATCTGCCCTCACAGGCCATCTGCTGTTCAGCACCCTCCATACGAACGATGCAGCAGGGGCCATTACCCGGCTCCTGGATATGGGGGTAGAGAGCTTTCTTCTCAGTTCGACCCTGTTAGGCGTCTTGGCTCAGCGGCTTGTCAGGGTCATCTGCCCCCACTGCAAAGAGCCAACGAGACCTGAGGAAAAGCTATTGAATTCAATGGGGATACGTTCTGATGAGGCGTCGGGGATCGAGTTTTTTGCGGGCAAGGGATGTGAAGAATGCAGATACACAGGGTTTAAAGGTAGAACCGCCATCTTTGAATACCTGCCGGTGGACGATGAGATCACAAGGGAGATTACAAACAGATCGAGCTCAGAGAAAATCAAAGAGGTCGCCATGCGAAAGGGACTGATGACCTTGCGGCAGGATGGGTGGCGCAAGGTCAGAAGGGGTGTGACCACTATTGCAGAAGTGCTGAAGGTAACCCTGGAGAAATAGGCGCCTTTCGAGACATCGGATGCCGACATATCTATACAGGGCAACGGACAGTTCAGGACAGGTCATCAATGGCTCTCTGGATGCAGAGGGCGAGAAAGGCGTGGTGGCCGAGCTTCATCAGATGGGGCTTATTCCCATTCGGATTACCCTGTCCAAAGGCAACGGCGGCCGTTTAAATATTGACGTTTCCAGGCAGATTCTTTCAGTCTTCAAAGGCGTTTCCAACAGAGATGTCATGGTCTTTACCCAGAATCTTGCTACGCTTCTTCAGTCTGGTCTGCCGGTGGACCGGGCACTCTCCATACTGATTGATGCTGCGGAAAAGGAAAAGATGAAGGAGGTTGTGGGCGACATTCTCAAGACCGTTCAGGGGGGCGGCTATCTGTCCGACGCATTGGCCAAACACTCCAAGGCTTTCTCCAGGTTTTATGTGAACATGGTAAGGGCAGGCGAGGCCGGAGGGGTTCTGGAGTCGGTTTTAGGGAGATTGGGAGAATTTCTGGAGACTTCCCAGGACCTCAAGGATTATGTCAAATCGGCCATGGTCTATCCGATCTTTCTGGTCTGTGTAGGCGGGCTTTCCATCATCATTCTGCTCACGTTCGTGATCCCCAAATTCTCTGTCATGTTTGCTGATATGGGCCAGGCCATCCCTTTGTCCACGCGCTTTCTGTTAGGCTTCAGCGAGGTGTTGAGGACGTATTGGTGGGCGATACTCGGAGGGATAGGCCTCATCACTTTTTTTGTTCGGCGGTATGTGAATACCCCGGCGGGACGGTTGAAACTGGATCGAAACAAGATGAACTTTCCGATTGCCGGGGAACTCATCAAAAAGGCCGAAGTGGCCCGGTTTGCGAGGACATTGGGGACGTTGACAAAAAGCGGGGTCCCGATTCTCCAGGCGCTTCTTCTGGTCAAAGACATTATGGGCAACCGGGTGATCGCCGGCTCTATGGAAGAGGTGTATGACAGGGTAAAAGAAGGAGAGAAGCTGTCAAGGCCCCTGAGTCAGAGTAGGATGTTTCCTTCATTAGCCATTCAAATGATTACGGTCGGCGAAGAAACCGGGAAACTGGACAGCATGCTCCTGAGGGTGGCAGAGAATTACGAAAAAATGGTAAAGGATATGGTCAAGCGGTTGATCAGTTTCTTGGAGCCTGCCATGATTCTTGCCATGGGGCTTGTAGTAGGGTTTGTTGTCATATCGATGCTGATGGCCATATTCAGCATGAATGAAATGCCTTTTTGAAAGGAGTCGTTATGAGTGGATACAAGCATAGAGAAAAAGGCTTTACCCTGATAGAAATGCTGATCGTGATGGTGATTTTGGGACTGTTGGCTGCACTGGTGGGTCCCCGGATGTTTGGTAAGGTAGGGAAGTCGAAGCAGAAGGCTGCCAAGGCCCAGATCGCCCTTTTTGAAACGGCCCTGGACACATACAGGCTTGACACCAGCAAATATCCCACAACCGATCAGGGGTTGCAGGCCCTGAGGGTCAAGCCGAGCGGCGTGGAAAGATGGGACGGCCCCTATCTCCCTAAGGAGGTTCCTATGGATCCATGGGGGCATCCCTATCAATATCGATCGCCTGGAGAACATGGAGACTTTGACATCATCTCTTTAGGGGCTGACGGGAGCGAGGGGGGTGAAGGCGAAGATGAAGATATCGTTAGCTGGAAGGATATCGGGTGAAACTGGAAGTCAATAGGCAGGTCAAAGACAGGGCCTTCAGGAATTGAGGAATCTCGATTCAACATATTCTGGTTTTCATGAATATTCAATATTCAATATTCGATATTCAATCCAACTCGGTTTTACGCTTCTCGAGCTCTTAGTCGTTCTGGTAATTATCGGCGTGATGGGGGCGTTTGTGGTGCCCCGGTTAGCCGGGTCTATCAGCAATACGAATTTGAAGACCGTATCAAAAAGGATTGCCGCCTCCTTGAGATACGCCCGGAGTCAGGCCATATCGGAAAGCAGAACATATGAGGCCCTCTTTGATTTGGACAAAAGCCGTGTGGTCATCCGGGGCGGTCAAACGGCCCAGGAAGATGAGGAAAAGAATGGGGGCGGTGGCGATCAAGACAGCCGTCAATCGAAGCAATATGAACTCCCTGAAGACGTTCGATTAGCCAAGGCGATACGGGGAGAAGATGAAAGCGATTCAGGCCTCTTTCGGATTATTTTTCTCTCCAATGGAGGAAGCAGTGGCGGAGAACTCCTCCTGCGCAATGATCGGGGGTATCGCTACCGGATAACGGTTGATGTTATCACCGGAACCGTGCGGGTGAGGAGCGACGAAACTGAAGCTTGAAATTGAAAACTGGAAGATTGATTCCACTGACACATGGAACGTTATGTTTGAAGCTTTGAGACCTTTGCAAAACGCCCCCTTTTGCCCAATCTCTGCGTCAGGCTCAATTTTCAATCCTTGAAATATTCAATCCCGCTGCGGGATTCCTGTGGTTGAAATTCTCGCCCTCCTTGATATTGAACAAAATTGAACATTTTTCAAAGGTCTCACTTTGTTGATCATCCCACAGCTTGCCCGCGGCAGAGCGAGGAGCAGCCGATCCCGGGTTTCAAACAAGGGATTCACCCTCATTGAAATCCTTGTTGCCATATCGATCCTTTCCATCTCTCTGGTCGTGATCCTGCAGCTCTTTTCCGGTGGCCTGAAATCAAGCAGACTGTCTGACAGATACACCAGAGGGATCTTTCATGCCAGGGAGAAGATGGAAGAGATCCTCCTTGGCACGGAGTTCGCCGATGAGGTGTCCGAAGGGGAATTCGAGGATTCGTACCGGTGGCGGTCAGAGATTGTTCGCATCGAGCAACCAGAGGAAGAGGCCTCAAAGCTCCCTTTCGATACCTATAATATAAGGGTCGACATTTTCTGGGATGAAGGGGACAAAGAAAAGGGCTTTTCCATCAGCACCATGAAGGTGGTGAAAAAGAAAGAGGATTAAGACGCTCTCAATTGAGGGATTAAGGGATTAAGGGATTGAGGGAATGAGGAATATCAGATCAGCAACTACTTGGTTTCGTCAGTCGTCAATCCCCTCCGGTTTCACCCTCCTGGAACTCATGATTTCGCTCACCATCATCGGGTTGGTCCTGGTGCTGGTATTCGGTTCCCTCAGGATAGGGGCCCGAGCATGGGAAAAGGGCGAGAGGGATATAGAAATACATCAGAGGCAGAGGGTCGTTCTGGACAATATCAAGCGCCAGATAGCGTCCGTCTGTTTGCGGGAAATAAAGGGTGACGATGGAGAAGGCCAAGGTAATAAGAGCCTTTTTTTCAGGGGCGACAATGAGGGAATGGAGTTTATGACGCGCATCCCGATGGTGCCGACAACCCGGTCGGGCATGGTCTATGTGAAGTATGTGGTGCGTGAGGAAGACACCGGCGAAAAGATGCGACTCATGCTCTATGAAAAAGATGCTGCTTTTATTAACAAAGAGGAAGATATCGGTGATCCGGATGAGGCGGACTTCTTTGAGTTGATCCCCGGGGCAGAGAATATTCAATTTGAGTATCTGAAAGGGCCTGAAGATGAAAGGGGGGACCCGGAATGGCAAGATGCTTGGGATCCGGAAACGGATAAAGGCATACCCTTAGCGGTAAAGGTCACCCTTGAAGAAGATGCAGAGGCGGCGCCGATTTATGTGATTGCCCGTCTCCAGGCTGAGGCCAGTCAAAAATAGTATGAAAGCCTTTGGAGACGAAAAAGGGATTGCTCTGTTCTTGGTGTTGTGGGTTCTGACGCTCCTTTCGGTCATTGTGGGGGAATTCTGTTTCGCCATGAGGACAGAGGTGAACATGACCCGCAATTTCAAAGGGCAGACAGCGTCATATTATATCGCTTTAGCAGGGGTGAACAGAGCTATCGGCGAATTGATAAGGAATGAAATGATGCCCCCCAAGGCGAACCCCGCAAAAATATTTGGGAAAGAAGAAGCGCCTGAGGATGAGGAAGAGGGTGAACGCTGGAGAATCAACACGGATATTCCGCCGGTTTCCTACGGGGAGGGTCAGTATGAAGTGAGGCTCGGAAATGAGAGCGGAAAAATAAATATAAATGGGGCGAATGAGGCGCTACTGAAAATAATGTTGAATGGGTTTGATCTTGAAGAGCAGCAAAAAAGTATTATTGTGGACTCCATCATGGACTGGCGGGACAAGAACAACCTTCACCGTCTAAACGGCGCGGAGGATGATTATTATAAATCACTCCCAGAACCGTATGAATGCAAGAATGGCGATTTTGACTCGGTTGAAGAACTCCTGATGGTGAGAGGTGTGACGTCTGAGATATTCTACGGAGGGCTTCGAGATACTGTAACTGTATTTAAGAAGCCTACTCAACGCACAAGGGTTGGACAGGGCTACAAGGTCGTCAGCTCGGATCTCAACAAGATAAATATAAATGCCGCACCTAAGAAGGTACTGCTATCCCTGCCATCCATGACAGAAGATCTGGCCCAGGGGATTATAAATTACAGAAAAGAATTGGATTTCAGGGTGTTGACAGAAATTGCATCTCTGGTGGGGGGCGATGTGTACAACCTCATTTCTCCCTATATTACTCTGGAAACAAGTCCTTACTTCAGCATCATCTCAACGGGAAAGATCGCGGATAGCAAGATCCAGCAGGGAGTAGAGGCCCTTGTTGAAATCAATAAGAAATTGAAAAAAGGGTACCGTATAATAGAATGGCGCGATAGTTTTCAGCATCAGGAAAAACAAGCTTTGGCGTCAGACAAGGAATGATTGTGGCGGAGGGTACATTTGCTGTTTCAGACCAGTCTTGGAATTGACATACAGGATCATGCTGTTTCATTGGCCTATTTGAAGGCATCACTTAAGGGTGTTCGATTAGCAGCCTATGCTGCCTATCCCCTCGAAGAAGAGATGCCTTCCAAAGAAAAGGTGGATCTGACGGGGAGGCTGATCGGGGAATTCCTGGCGCAGAACGGGATCTCCCCCGCATCCGTCTTTATGGGGCTCCCCCGTAATGTGGCAATCCTCAGATATGTGGAACTTCCATTAGCTGTCAAAGAAAATTTGAGGGATAGCCTCAGGTATGAAATGGAGAAATATGTCCCGCTTCCAGCGGATGACATCTATTTTGATTACCAGATAGTTGCCGAGAATAGAGATTCGGGTAAATTGAAACTGCTCCTTACGGCGGCCAAAAAGGAAACCGTTGACGTGTATCTCAACCTTGCAAAGCATATAGGTGTTGGGATATCGGGTATCGAGATTAGTTCGACAGCCATGGCCAATTATTTCTCGATCCAGGAGGATTCAGATTGGGGAGATACGTGTGTCATTGTCTGTTTAAGGGATAATCACCTGGAACTGGTTGCTCTAAGGGCAGGTTTTCTTGAATATTCAAGGTGGGTCGATGCCGGGGAATGGGGTTCAGATCCCCATGGCTTCATAGCTCGGGAGCTGGAGAAACGAAAGGAGCGCCTGGGATCGGACCAAGGCCGCTTATGTACCGTCTTTTGTGGCTTTGATGAAAAGCCCGAATGGGTTGATTCCTTCAGGGCAGATGACCGGCTCGATATTCGTCAGGTCGATCTCTCCAGAAGAGGGCTTTCTTCTCCTGCCATGATACCCGCTTACGGTCTCGCCTTGAAGGGTATCCGGAACCAGCAGACCGATATCAATCTTGCACCTGAGGAACGCCGTAAGCGACCCAATAAGGCCGGCCTTTACAGTATGCTTGTGTTAGCCAGTCTTCTTGTCGTACTGGCCCTTGCCTGGGGCGGTGGAAGCATCATCTCCCAGCAGCTTCATCTAAGGCGGCTGAATGCCGAAATTGATCGATTGGGCGTTGAGGTCAAGAATATCGAACAGACGAAGAAGAAGTGCGAGGCGGTTGAGTATCAGATAGATTATTTGAGCCGCCTTTTCGGGGCTGGCGCCCCTGTCCTGGATATCCTCAAGGAACTTAGCGCGAGGATCCCAAAAACTGCCTGGGTGACAAGCCTTAACTTCTCC
>CAZACO010000004.1:0-23597 GCA_964483185.1 uncultured Desulfobacteraceae bacterium | reverse complement strand
AATAAACACGCCTCTGGGTATACGGACCCAGAGGCGTCTTGTATCGACCACGGCACGCTGAACTGCCCTTTGATCTTTATGATGCCGGGCATGGTTGTGTTACCTAAACTTTACCCTAAAGTTGCATAAATAAAATGGCCAAATGGGTTTAAAGGCTATGATTATAAGTCTAATAAGCTTTTTTGGATGTGCGGTGAGAATGCACTCCCGGCGAGACCCTAAAAAGACCTAAATGCAGCCATCTTATTTACCCTCCGGGAGAGCCGATGATATCTCATCTCCTGCGTTGTCAAGGATTCGCAGTAAAGTACTACGGCTTCATCCTTGACGCCTTGGATCTAAGGCATCCTCGACTCTTGCAACGTCAGGGTATATGAAGGTTTGTCTTTTTTAGTTATTTTAGTTCTCTCATGGATCTAATAGCCAACAAATCCATATAAGTCAACACATTTCCATCATTTTTGGAATAACAGAGGCTGCAAATGGAAAACCCGGAAAAGGAGATAACGAGATGCTGGGATCAGAGCCTACTGCTCGCCAACGTTGGCCCGGGTTATTCTTCCCCGGCCTTTTTTAGGATAACCTGCACGATATCCTCATGAATCCAGTACCCGCCATTGCGCATTTGCGTAATCGTCTGGCAGATTCCATGTCTGAACCAATTATTCTGTGTTACCCCTTGACTATCCTGTAAAATTGCATACAATAGTTTTAGTGATCAATGGATTGATCGATTGAAAGGGTGAGGCCATGAAAAGAGTCGTGACAGCAACAGAGGCCAGAATACGGTTTGGGGAACTAATCCGCAGGGTGGCTGAAAACAGGGAGTCCGTCATTGTGGAGCGCAGTGGAAAACCCCAAGCCGTCGTCCTTTCAGTGTCCGAGTATGAACGGCTTCTGGAAGGGCAGCAGGACCAAAATGAATGGAAGTCTCTTGTGGCTTCAGCAAGAGACCAAATTCGAGCCGAACTGGGTGATCGGAAACTGATGCCGCCTGAGGAGGTCATTGCAGAGATGCGCGAGGAGAGAGATGAGCAGCTCACCGGTCTGCGTTGACGCAAGTCTTGTTGTTCGTCTTGTGGCAGATCCAAGAGACAACCGAGTCCATAGCCTCTGGGAAGAGTGGGATTCGGAGAAACGGCTGTTTTGTGCCCCCACACTCCTCTATTTTGAAGTCACCAACGCGCTCTATCGCTACCAGAGAGCCAACATGATGAGCCCTTCCTCCATGAGACTCGCCCTAACCGCCGCGCTTTCCCTCCCTATACGGCTTTATGGTGAGGAGGCACTCCATTCCCTGGCCATTGATCTTGCCGAGCGTTTCTCTCTCCCGGCAGTCTATGACGCGCACTATTTGGCCCTGGCCCAACATATGGGTGCCGAGTTCTGGTCAGCAGACAAGAAGTTGATCCATGCGGTTCAATCCGCCTTGCCCTGGGTTCATTCTGTTGAATAGCATGGCCCAACCCTCAAAAAATATGAATCTCTGATCCGACTGCAAATAAGTAAGTGCCCATCCATTAATTCCATTTTGGGCACTGAGGGTTTCCAATTCATAAATGAGGAATTTTTCGCAAGGTCAAGAAAAACAAGGGGTTGCGCGGAGGCGTACGATAGTACGTCGCACAAGAAACCCCGCAGTTTGACGCTGAGATTGCGGAAAAGGACCATTTATGGATGGAAACAAGTAAGCAACAGACCGCGAGGCGGTCAATCAAAAACGCCCCTGGGTATAGGTACCCAAGGGCGTCCTGTATTGGGCAAAGCACGCTAAACCGCCCTTTGACCTGTTTTATGCCGGGCATGTTTTTTTTGCATTAACTTTATTTAAGTTTTATTTTTTGGTTATATTAGATCTTACATGACTTTAATAGCCAAAGAATAATATAAGTCAACACATTTCTGTCATTTTTGGAATAAAGGGTCCGGCAGGGTGGGGAATCGTTCGAAGCCTTGGCCGAATCGCCCAACCGTGTCATTCTTCAATAAAGGGTGGCGTAGATCTGAGCCAGGCCATGTCCAGTTCTCCACTTTCTTGCAGTGATAGAAACTCCGGATCACCGCTCAGAAGGGGCACCCTGTTGATCTTGGCCAGGGCAGCGGCGAACGCGTCTGCATACGAAATCGGAAATCTGGCCTTCAGGCTCGATGCGGTCAGCAGAAGCTCTTCGCTGATGCGATCAACGAAGCTTAGGGGGAATCCCTTGATTCTTGTATAGGCCAGGTCTGCCACATCCTTGCCCTTTTCACGATGGGTGATATAGTACACTTCCCCCAAATGAATGGCGTGCAAATAGAGACGGGTATTACCCCTGCCTGCATCGCGCAGAACGTCTTCCATATCCTTTGCAAACGGTTCATTTTCGAGATAGCCAATGAGAGCGAAGCTATCCAGAACGTATCCCTTTGCCAAGCTTCCTCTCCTCCCGCTCCTTCTCGCGTTTTTTTTCTTTCATGTATGCTTTCAATATGCCAGAGCCCCTCAACATGCCCCTTGCAGCCCGTATAGGGTCGGCGGATTCCGGCACCATCAGAATGCCCTCCTCAGTTGGAACCCACCTAATTTTCGTCGTAGGGACAATGGCGTATTTTTCCCGCAGCAGTTTGGGGATCACAACCTGACCCTTTGATGTCACTTTTGATGAACAGGCTTCCATCGGCTCTTCTCCACACTGCATATTTTGTCTGAACTCTTTTATTTCTTTTAAACTAAAGGAAGGGTAAGATTTTGTCAACGCTTATTTCTTACCGCTATGCTGACCCCTGAAACGCCTCTTTAAATCGGTGCTTCCATCCTTTCAGGCGATCCATAAGGGTTTTCCCAATCATTTTGACCTCATTTGGGTAGGGGGTCACAGCATCGGTATCACTTTTAAGTTCGATAAACCCCTCTTTTCTGTCGATCTCGGTGAACTGGTCCCGAAGGTCTCGAAACTCCACAAAAAGACATACGCGTTTTGTCAAATCCGATTGGCGGTACTCCTCAATGATGTGATGGATATCTCTCATTGTCCTATCCTCCTTTCAAGTTGCAGAAAACCCATAAAGACGTTGACCAACAAAAACACGAACGTTCGTGCTATTAAAATGACAAAAAAAGAGCCTATTCACCATGGATCCTCAAGCATGTTTAGATTAAGATCGGGGGAGTTGAGGCGTCTGCCTCAGCAAATTCATTTCGGAGCGATACTTGTTCAAGAGACGATCGAGAGCGGTTTCCTGGCGGAGCTTGGTTTCTGCATTGTTCAGCAGTTTCCATCCAGAAATGGCCCTTTTTCGCAATCTCAGCGTCAATCCGCGGAGTCGTTTGTGTCCCGCCGTTGGCGGGATACGCCTGCGCCCAACTCCTTGATTTCCTTGATCTTGCAAATCCCGCCATGGCGGGATTGAATTGGAAACTCACTTGTGCCCGGATTTCATTTATGGATGGGCACAAATTAATGGGCACTGAGACGCTGTGTGTACTCCTGCAATGGATTGATCGGCTGGCTCTTTGAGGTTTCAACAGAACCTGCAGGGTGGTGGACACAGCGTTTTTTATTTCGTATTATCGCGATAATGCAGGGTGCGGTAATGGATGCCAAAATGGAAGCGAATACACACGAATGGGGTTTTGAAGAACTGGTCGGCGTTATTCGGCAAACACATGAATTCATGGCTGCTCAGGCAGGGCGAGCGATTAATTGCTTATTCCCGGGGATCAATTTGTTGACCGGTTGTCATTTACGCATTTTGCAGAGCTGATAAAGATAGAAGATTCTTTATATAAGATCGGAAAAAGAGGCGTGCCCAATTGAGGAGAAACGAGTTGGACAAGAAAGAACTCCCTATGATGGAGAGTACAGGTCGGACCTGCCCGGGACAGATGGAGGTGCCGACACCCAAGGAGCAGGAGGCCTTGGGGGCCATGAGATCAATCAAAGAACGCGTCAGAGAGATGAAAGGACGCCTCAGCCGATTGAAGGATACAGGTCCCGGCCGGGATGTCGTGAAGATAGCGGATCTGGAAAACGAGCTGGCTCGGCTGAAGACGGAGTGGGATCTCTGGGAGGAGAAGCGAAGAGCTGCTGCCAGAGAGCGAATGATCATCCTAGGACATGAGGAAGACCGGGACATTCATCATCCATGAGGCATAACCGTGGCGATTGAACTCTATTTCAGCAACCGGCTGGAGATATTGGCGGACAAATTTGCGGCGGTTGTGGATCGCGAAAACAAGGTAAAGCAGAATATTCTGGAAGGCCCCTTCACCATTGTCCCCAACCAAAATCTGATAAAATGGCTGCAACTGACCCTTGCAAGGAAGCGGTCGGTTTTTATGAATGTCGAGTTTCAGTATTTGGAAACAGGGTTGTGGGATCTGCTGACACGGCTCGATCCGACCGAAGACCCACCGGAAATGATGGACAACGCCTATATGAGGATGTTTCTCCTCCATGAACTGAGGCACCTGAGGGGGGATGAGGCAGACCTAACGCCTCTGAGAGAATACCTTCTCGAACCTGACGGGGAAAAAGGGCCGGATTATGCGGTGAAGCTCTGGCAACTTACCGAGAGGATGGTCCGGCTGTTTGAGGAGTATCAGTTCCACCGATCCGAAATGATCCGGAAGTGGCTCGACGCTGGATACAGACCCTCGGGGATGGAACGCTGCCAGCAGATTCTTTATCTGCGAATGAGAGGGCTGCGCGACAGGTATGTTCAAGGGTCTCAACAGCGTCTTCTTTCCCTGGCAGAATATGCTGACGAGCTTTTTGCGGCCGGGCATGCGGATCTAAAGGCGCCTCAGCCCGAGAAGTGGGTGCATATCTTCGGCCTGTCCCAGGTATCTTTATTCCATCTGGGGCTCATCGGCCGGTTGAAAGATCCGTATGATATCTTCATTTACAGCCTCAACCCCTGCCGCGAATTCTGGGAAGACATCAAGACGCCTCAGGAAAAAAAGTGGATCCAAAAAAGGGAGGTCAGAAGGCTTGAGATCACCCCTGAGGAGCGTGCCCGGGGTGAGCTCTTGGAAACGGAAGGCAATGAACTCCTGGCCTTGTGGGGCAAGCCCGGCCGGGAAAATATCCGTCTTTTATGCCAGCTCACAGATTATGATTTTCATGCCTGTTTTGCAAAGGAAGCGGACAGAGGGAGTGTTCTCCATGAGGTTCAGCGCCATATCCTCACGCTTTCCATTAAAGAGGATATCAGAGATAGACGCCCCCAGGACAGGTCCCTCCAGATGATGGCCGCCCCGGGTATCTACCGGGAAGTGGAAACCGTCTACAACAATATTCTCTACAACCTTGAGTCGGACGCGAAGCTTCAATTGACCGACATCGCCATCTTTGTGCCGGATATTTCAAGATATAAACCTGTTATCGATTCTGTTTTCAATCGAAGACCGAGGCGCATTTTGTATAATCTTGTGGACTCATGCGCTGATATAGAGAGTGTTTACGGACAGGCCGTATTAGGGATTCTCGGCCTGGCTCAAGGACGGTTTTCCCGAAAAGAGGTCTTTGATCTCATCATGAATCCCTGCTTCATGAACAGGTGGCAGATCGGGTCTGAAGCCGTCAACGTCTGGGGAAAATGGACCGAGGCTCTGAATATCTTTCACAGCTTTGACAAGGCGTCAAAGGAGAAAAACGGGTACCCGGCCAACAGTCATTACACCTGGAAGCAGGGCCTTCAGAGACTGCGTCTGTCAAGGATTATGGCGGCGTCTGATGAGGGATCCCCTGGAGAGGGATTCAGACATCGCTTTGATTGTTTCCATGAACGCGTCCCATTTTATGACGTCCATACGGAAGACAGGGATCTTGTGGAGACGTTTTCCGTGGTGATCGAAAGGCTCTATCGATCCGTGATGGAACTGGCGGATTTACACGGATCGGGGGCGGAATGGGCCTCCAGGTTTTTGAAGGTATGCGATGACCTGTTGACGGTCCCGCCCGGTCTTAGAGGTGAATCTGCTGTCCAGAAGTCGCTGGTAGAGGCATTCGAGGATTTAAAGATATATGACGAACTCCAAAGAGACGAATCAGAGGAAGAGAGGGGAGGGCTCAAACTGGATATCGAGACGATCAGAGAATTTGTCAAATCCAGCCTCGGTTCCATTTCGGGCGGTTATGGAGATTATCTGACCGAAGGGGTCACGATCTCTGCCCTTCAACCGATGCGACCGATCCCCTTCAGGATCGTTTATGTATTGGGAATGGAAGAGGGCGCATTTCCCGGAAAGGCAGATGTGTCATCGTTGGATCTGCGCCTCCTGAAAAGGCGGATAGGGGATATCAGTCTGCCGGAGCGCAACCGGTATCTTTTTCTCGAGATGCTCTTATCTGTGCGGGACAGGCTCACCATCAGTTATGTTGCGAAAGACCTGCAGAAGGATCGCCTGATACAGCCCTGTTCGGTCCTGAACCAGTTACGCAGATATGTGGAGCAGGAGGTCCTTTTGCAGAAAGGCCCGTTTCATGTGATCGATATCCCTCTCAAGGGGAGCAGTGAAGAATACCTCAAGAAGGATGCGGTCAACGACATCTCCGATCTCCTGGTCAACTATTCCATGGCCGACAGAATCGCCTTTTACCGGGAGAATCATCTGTGGGAACAGGCAACAGCGAGGATGCCGGTTGAGGTGAAGGATGATCTGCAGGCCTATTTCCCTGATTTCGGCGTCGCGGTCGAGCGGCCCCAAAAGGATGAGCGGTTTGTTGAAAAAATTACCCTGAAACAGTTGAAGAAGTTTTTGGAAGATCCTGTGGCCCACGGCATGAAACGTCATCTGGCCATATACGATGAGGAAGAAACCATCCAGGAGATAACGCTGAGAGAAGACGAACCGTTCTATTCCGAGTTTCCGGTTGATTATGACCTCAAAATGACGCCCCTAAGGCTATGGCTGGAGATCTGTTCTGCATCCCGGGATGCAGAAGCGGATCTCAAAATCCCGATGGCGATCTACGATGATGTCTATGAAAGCCTGCGACGAAAGAGCACGACCCCGGAGGGGGCATTTGCCGAATTGGATAAGGACCGGTTGGGGGAGGATGTTTCATTGAGGGCCGGGTCCCTGGCCCGGATCCTGGCGGAAATGGGATCCGGTGAAAACGCATATCGGGCATTTTTTGTAGGGGAACCGACAGATGAAACCATCTCCTCCATCAACAGGCTTCCTGTGGAGCGTTTCGACCCGGTGAGACTCATGGTCACGAACGCAGGGAGCCTTGGGGAAGAGGTTCAAGTAAACGTGGAGGTTCACGGACAACTGCCGTGGGTCTGGAAAGAGCGCGGGAATGACTGGCATGCCCTGGTCCTGACCGGTTCCGGAAAGACCCCGAGGAAGGAGCCGGATAAATATATTTTGGAGCCGCTCTTATCCTGGCTGAGTTTTCTGTCTACGGAAGACGGTTATAAAAAGATCGGAGACGCAAGGATAACGTTTCATGTGGTGTATAAGGAAGCGGTCAAGACCTGGACCTATTGCATCCGTCAGGATGCTGCGAAAGAGTACCTGGCGAAACTGGTGTCCGATTACCTGAACCAGGAACGGTTGGAGTGGCTCCCCTTCGACGTGGTGACGTCCCGGTCGATTAAACCCCATCAACTGAAAGGCGATGACATGGATGAAGGGATGGAAGAGATCTTTTATGCCCAGCTTCGGGAGGCATACGCAGATGAAACATCATTCCTGGTCAGACTAGCCGACCCGGACATCCCCGTTAATGCCTTCAATAAGGTCAGAGAACGGTTCGGGATCTTTTTTGCCACACAGGGTTCAGAGGGTCGGGGTTAGCCCCGTTGCCGGCCTGACACCTCAAAGCAAGCAGCCGTTTGTAGCCACCATAACTTTAGGCATTTTAGGCACTTTAGTTCACTTTAGGCACTTTTCCGGTTTATCCGGGTGAGGGATAAGGATGCCCTACGAACCTATATATGATGTCAACCAGATCGACCTTATGCGACACGGCCTGATAGAGGCTTCTGCAGGGACCGGCAAGACCTATACCATTGAACATCTGGTGGTGAGGCTCCTCAAGGAAGAGGATGACGTGGAATTGGAAAACATCCTCCTGGTGACGTTTACAGAAAAGGCCGCCTCTGAACTGAAGATCCGCATACGGGAAAAGATTGAAGGGGAATTGGATGGATCGATTGATAGCGCAAAGGCGCTGAAAAAGTTGAGAGGGTCTTTAGACGAATTCGACAAGGCCCCGATCCATACGATTCACGGCTTCTGTCAGACCGTGCTCAGAGATTTTGCCTTTGAAAACAGCGCACCCTTCCAGAGCGACGTGATCAATGATGATCCCCTGTTTGAAACCCTGCTGAAGGAGCAGATGCGAAAGAGATGGCCCGAAGTATATGGGGGGCATTTAAAGGAAATTCTCGATATTTCCAAATTCAATCAAAAGAAAGGCCTTTTTTTAGACACCATCATCCGTCTGGCCAAATCTTTACACGAAGCCGCCGGAGACAGGCTTCTGCCCGATTTGGAGGGAAGAGATTTCAAGGCGATCAAATCGGAAATCGTCTCGGCCTGCGTCGGAGTGAAGGCCTTGCTCGGGTCGGACAGGGCGTTTTCCCGCGGGTTTAATCAACTGAACATCCATGCGGCCGCAAGAAAGAGCGTCCATGAAAAGATAGTGGTTCCTGTTGAAGACTATTTTTCAGGCATCGGTGAAGAGGATCTGGACCTTCACACCCTTTCGGCCTTAATGGCACAGGTCCAAGCTACCAGGTCTGGCAACAGTAAAGGCCTTGACTGCCTCATCCCGACAAAATGGAATAAGGATGGACCCAATCTGGAGGCATGTCCAAACCTTGAAACCGTGAAGCGAAAGCTGGAAGACGTAACCAGCCGGTTGAAAGGCCTTCAATACTGCCTTACGGTGGAAGCCGTCCACCGGCTTCAGGATGATGTCAACCGGGCAAAGAAAAGCCACGGGTGGATCAGCTATTATGACATGCTCACCCTTGTTGAAAAGGCCCTGTCCAGGGACATTGCATCAAACCTCCTAAAAAAACTCCGGAATCGATACAAGGTGGCATTCATTGATGAATTCCAGGACACAGACCCTGTTCAATGGAGGATATTCAAGAAGATATTCATAGACACCCCTGTTGACGATCCCGGCAACCGATTGTTTGTGATCGGTGATCCGAAACAGGCCATCTACTCATTTCGCGGGGCTGACGTCTATGCGTATTTAACCGCAAGAAATGAGATGGAAAGGCTTGAGAAGGAGGGAAAGGCCAGGCTCTACTCTCTGTCCATCAACTGGCGGTCCCAGCCTGAATTGATCAAGGCTTTTAATCAGCTATTTTGTCGTGACGCATGGTTCAAGCCTCAGATGAGAGCGGGAAAATTTGAAATCGGATATCTAAAGACAGGATTCCCGGGCGAAACAGAGCGGCCAGGCAAGATGATCGCGGATCATTCCGGTCGTCCGGTCTTGAATATCGTCGACCTCAGCGGATCGCCATCACCAAGGCCGGCCAAACTGCGATTCGCACGATTTGTGGCCCGAGAGATCCGGCATCTGATAGGGTCTGACATCAAGATCAAAGAAAAGGGGAAAGAAGAACGACGCATCGGGTTCGGGGACATCTGCATACTGGTCCGGGGCAGATCTGACGTGCCTTTTGTGGAAGATGAACTGAAAGCAGGGCGAATCCCCTATGCCTTTTATAAGAAACCCGGCCTGTTTGTTTCGGACGAAGCCATTTATACCAGCCTTGTCTTCCATGCCATCCTGGACCCGGGAGACAGTTCGGCCGTTAAAAAGGGATTGCTGACCCCTTTTTTCGGCCTCCATCTTCAGGACCTGTACGCGGTTGAGGAGATGCCGCCCTCTCACCCGGTGAGGCAGATCCTTTTTAAATGGAATGCGTACGCGGTTTCACGGAGATGGGGGTATCTTTTCCAGTCATTGATGGAAGATTCAGGCCTGCTCTTCCGTGAGACAACAGAGAGCGGATGGGAGAGAAAATATGCCAATTACCGGCAGATATTCGAATACCTGGAAGCGATCGCATACAGGGGAAACCTCGATTTCAGGGGATTGTCGGCCATGTTGGATCTCTATCGAAACGAGTCCTGGGATATCGATGAGGCGGTGGATATCCACCAGATCGAGACCGAGGCGCGGAAGGTCCAGATCATGACCATGCATGTGAGCAAGGGGCTGGAATTTTCCATCGTCTTTGTTGCCGGCGGGTTGACCCGGCCGTCATCCCACCAGGACACCTATCATACCTATCATCTGATCAGGAAAGACGGAACCTCCCCAAGGATCACCCGAATCGTTGATCTGGGCAAATCCGGGGACCACGGAAGACATGACATGGAAAAAATGGATGAGGACAAACGGCTCTATTATGTCGCCGCTACCCGGGCCCAATTCAAACTCTACCTGCCATTCTATATCTATAAAAAAAATGCCTCCTGGCTCGGCCCTGTATGTACGCAACTCTCCCCGGCCCTGATAGAAGCGTTTCCCAAAGATGGGGCGGACAAAGACGTTCTCTGGTTGATGGCGGATCATTTCGGTGCGTCAAGAGAGGCGTCTCGATCGGAGATCACACCCTCAAAAGGGACCATCCCTGTGGGCGAGGCATTCGCGGGTCTCTCTATCTACGAGGACTATCAACAGAGAAGGATTCAATTAGAGTCTTTTTCGAGACTGCATCAAAAAATGGTCCAGGCAGATAAAATTCCGGAAGCGGACATTTCTTTCCAGGCGGCACAAAAAGGGAAGGAGGATGACGAGGCCTTTGCCACTCGAGGGATGGGGGTTGAATGGGACGAAGGGGTTGATGATGAGATCCCCAGGGGGACGGATGTCGGCCTGATGTTTCACGACATTCTGGAACATATCGATTATCGGGTGGTCTTGAAGGCACGGGCCCGGGGTAAGGACTTGGGCCTGAGCATCATGGATCATCGCGCTACAAGGGAGATCATTTCAAGGCAGATGGCGGCGTATCGGGTGGATGCGCGATGGAAAGAGGCTGTTTGCAGGATCATATGGGATACATTGACAACGCCTGTCGATGCTGTGGGTGGCGGGTTTACCCTTGCCCAGCTGAAAAGAGAAGACCGCCTCCACGAAGTAGAGTTCTACTATCCCTTTCCCGCCAGCGTCACCGGACCTGACAGGGTTCCGGACGGTGAAAGACCCGATCGATTTATCAGGGGATTTGTGGACCTGCTATTCAGAAAAGATGGGAAGTACTATATCGCGGACTGGAAATCCAACCATCTTGAAACCGGTTATGACCATGAATCCATGGCAAAGAGCATGGATCATGCGGACTATCACCTCCAGTATAAGCTGTATGCGATTGCTGCCTTACGCTGGCTGAAGCAGTCCATGGGCCACCGGTTTGATCCGAAAAATGATTGGGGGGGCGTCTTCTATTTTTATCTGCGGGGAATGGGTGCGGGTAGGGGCGATGGCATCTACCATGTTGCGCCGGATCAACTCGGGTCTTTGGATCAACTTGAAGAAGAAATGGCCTTGCTACTCATATGCTCACGCAAAGGCGCTAAGCTCGCAAAGGAAAATAGGAATAACGGCGTTTCCTGAAAACTTTGCGCCTTTGCGCCTTCGCGCGAGACCTTTTTGGTTCCGCCTTGTCCGGGACAAGTTGGAACGTATTGGAAAATAAGGTGCCTTTCTGAAATGGGAGCACGAAACAGAGAACGCAATCAGTTGTCAGACCTGCTATCCGATCTGGGAATTCCGGGGAAGGATGCGGGGGAGGATATGAGGGATATCTATTCCCGTTCGCACAAGCTGGAACTCCCCCTGCTCGATTATATGACGATCCGCGATCTGCTTGAGCTGGGCGGGCATGAAGATGATGTTCCCCTTGTCGCCGTGCTGCTGACCCTCTTCGGGGCCTTGCAGGAAGGGAGCCTCTGTCTGGATCTCGAGGAGGGAAGGCTGTGTACCAGGTTGAAGAGATTCCTTGAAGGCGGGAAGGCAGAGGAAATAGGGGCGTCCTTTTTAACCGGACTTTCAAAGGGTACGTACAAAGGGCTCATCACGAGAGACGGGGATGAATACCTGCCGTTGATTCTCTCGGAAACCGGCAGGGAGAGGCTCCTCTATTTTCAGAAATTCTATATCCATGAGGACCTGCTGAGACGGAGAATGGAGACCCTGTTGCAGGCAGAGACTTCGGTGAAGATATCTGCGAAGACCATTGAAACCTCTATTGAAGAGATATACACCCCCGGGCTTTGCATCCGTCTCTCAAAGGAGGGGAGGCCGATCGAGCGGGACACGTACCAGATAGACGCCATCAGGCTATCGCTCGGATCGCAGTTCTCCATTATCTCCGGGGGGCCGGGAACAGGGAAAACCTCCCTGATGGTGAATATCCTTCGCTGTCTCATCCGGGCGGGGATAAGGGGGGAAGAGATCCTCTTGGGCGCGCCCACCGGTCGGGCCGCTCAAAGGATGACAGAGGCGGTTCGATACAATATCGGTACCATCAAAGCACCTTCCTCCGGTGATGAAGAACTGCTCGCTTTAAAGGGGAGCACGCTCCATAAGATGTTGCGATACCGCAGCTCGCACCATGATTTTTATTATCGCGAGACGCATCCGCTTCCCGCATCTGTTATTATCCTCGACGAGGTTTCAATGGTCGACGTCATCCTGATGGAGCAATTCTTGCGGGCAGTCGATTCATCAAGGACAAAGCTGATCTTTTTGGGCGACAAAGACCAACTTCCGTCCGTAGAGGCCGGGGCTGTTTTTGCTGAGATGATCCCCGATGGAATACGGGCCGAAAGATTCAAAGACCGCTTAATCATACTGAAAACCGTGTACCGGTCAGGGATGAACCTGTTGAAATTGGCCGGGCACATCAATAAAGGAACGTGTCCAAAATACGCGCCGATCCCCTTTGACTCCGCCCTTCAACTCAAACCCGACACGTGGGCATTCGTCCAACATGAGGGGGTGAACGCGTGGAAGGATCACATTCGGCTCTGGATAGAGTACCATTACTTAAGACCGATCAACGGGGATGACAGAAATTTTCAAGACCTGATATCAGATGCCGGAAATATGGACGTCACCGGGCTTCTGGATTCTGATCCTGGACAGGAGATCTTGGGGCGGATTTTTGACAGGATCGGAAAGGCACGGATACTTTCGTTGGTGCGAAACGGCATCTACGGGTGTAACGGGATAAACAGGGAGGTTGCCAGGCATTTGGGCCCTGCGGCAGGGTATCGGGCGTGGATAGAAAAAGGCTATTTTGCCGGCGCGGTTATCATGATTACGCGAAATGACTATTCGAAGGAGCTCTTTAACGGAGACGTGGGCGTTGTTATCAGTGACAGGACCGGTGCATACAGGGCCTTCTTTCCGCGATTCGGGACGTTCATCCAATATCCGATCGATGTGTTGCCGCCCTGGGAACTCGCGTTTTCAATGACCGTCCATAAGAGCCAGGGATCGGAATTTGATACGGTGCTCCTGGTGCTCCCTGAAGACGAGACGCAACGGCTCCTGACCCGAGAGATTGTCTATACAGGCATCACGAGGGCAAAAAAAAGGATCATTATCTATGGGACCGAATCGGTCCTGAACAGGGCCCTTGAAAGAAAAATCGACCGGCAGTCCGGGCTTGCATGGTAGGGCAGGGTTTTGTAATGTGGCGCCCGGGGAAAAGCGAGCGAGGTGTGGGACCAGAATAAGGACGTTTTTAACATGGGGGATGTGTGGTGGACCAGAAACAGCGGTTTTTGGGGACATTATCAGGGGAGGGAGCAGACCGGTTTCCCTTCTTCGATCTGGATCCTGACGAAGAAACGGTCGGGAAATGGCACCGGGAGGGACTTCCCAGGGAGACATCCGTTGCCGAGTTTTTCGACCTGGAGATACATTATTCCGTAGGACTTACGATTCGGAGTTACCCCTATTTCGAGAAAGCGGCCGATCTGCTGACGGATCCGGCTTCCTTTGCCCGACACTATGATCCCGATGACCCATCCCGCTACGCGCCGGACGTTGTCGAGCGGTGCGGGCGTCTTGAACGAGAAGGCCGGGTCGTTTATGTAGATGCCTCTGGCGGCGGTCTCTTGCAGATGTTGGGCGTGGGAGACTGGAAGTCCCTGGTCGCTGCCTCGTTAGCCCTCGTGGAAAACCCTCTGATGGTCGCTGACCTGCTCGACAGGACCACGGATTTCTACGCTGTCTGTCTGGAACGGGTGCTTTCGAAGGTTTCGGTCGACTACGCCGCTTTTTATGAACCGATCGCCGCCAACACCGGGCCGGTGATCTCCCCGGCCATGTTCGAACGCTTTGCCATGCCGGGCTACAGAAAGGTCCTGGGCCTTTTAGAGAAATTCAATGTCCCCCTCCGCATTTTATGCACCACCGGCGGCAACCTGACGTCCATCCTTCCACCGTTGATCGAAGCCGGGATCAACGGCCTGTGGATAAGCAATATCCGGGGTGCAGGCATGGAATATGCTGCGCTTCGTAAGACTTTCGGTCCTGATATCGCCCTGATCGGCGGTATAGACGCAGGTGCCTTGAGTCAGGACGAGCATGCGGTGTATCGGACGATCGAAGAGACCGTGCCTCCGCTTCTGGAGAAGGGCCGCTACCTCCCGTGCCTCGACGACAGGCCCCGAAGCAACATCTCTTTTGCCCGATATCGATTGTTTCGCGAGCTTCTTGAGGAGATCGGATCCAGGGTGTGAAACGAGGAAAAAAGAGGGCGCGTATAGGGGCTTAATCACGAACCGTCAATATTCCTTGAATTCCACGTTCATATGGGAGGTTTTCTCTTTCACGCGGTCAAGGATGTCATCCCTCCTGTTTCGGGCCCATTCAGGGAGTTCCGAATTCCATCGGTCCGGCGAAGGGATATGAACGACTGAAGGCGTCTTGAGCCCCGGATCCACCTGAAATTCAATGCTGTTTTTGCCCTCCATGTATTTTATGTATCGAAAGGCAATGAGGAGATCATATTTTTCAGGTGCCGGCCGTTCAGATCCATCCCCCGAACGCATCGATTCTCTGTCCTGTGGAGCCGTGTCGTCCTTTGATTCCCGGCCCGTGCTCCCTTTTTCGCTTAGGGTGTCATCGATCTGTTGAATCCGTTTCAGATGACGACCACCGTCAAACGGGGTGTCGAGCCAGATCTCCACGATCTCGATGGCCTCTTCTATTGAGATCATCCTGGCGCCGAGCGACACCATGTTTGCATCATTGTGCCTTCTGGCAAATAGGGCGGTTTCCGGGTTCCAGCAGAGGGCACACCGGATGCCCGGAATCCGGTTGGCCACCATGGCCTCCCCGTTTCCGGACCCGCCCAAAACGATCCCCCGATCAACTTCTCCTTTTTGAACCGCCATGGCTGCGGCGCGCACAAACAGGGGATAATCCACAGGTTCATCAGAATGTGTGCCGAAGTCATGGAACGGGTGCCCTTTTTCTTTGAGGAACTGCTTGATCTCCTCTTTATAACGGTATCCGGCGTGATCAGAACTGATTGCGATGTTCATTGTCGTCTCCCTCTATTGCGGCGTCAATCTTATGCGTCTGCCAGGGCCTCGAGCATGTCTTCCCGTTCGGTGAGGGTGGCTGGCCTTTCACCCGTAGAAACGGAGGACATGGGTTGCCCCCCCCTTTGCCCGGCAACGGTTTTCGGAGTCCGGTTGTCGGATGTCTGGTCAACGGCGGTATCGCTCTCCAAAGACGCAAACCGGCTGTGTAAATAAGAAATGTCAAACAGATGGTATTCCCTGTCAAGCAGGAAGTAGCTCTCGCAGTTCGGTAAATGGGAGTATTCCTCGATGAGGTCTCTGAACACGTCGCGATTAAATTTAACGTACGTCCGGGTGGGTCGGCTTGAGGCCTCGATGAGTCTCTCCCCTGTCACCATCATACATATCTCGCCGTCTTTCACGTGCGGACTCTCCGGGTCCCCATAGACAAATTCTTCCACCGATGGTTCCATTTTGGAGATGATGTTCCAGCTCATTTTGGTGTGGCCGCTGACGTAACACCTTGAAACAGGCCTGGAGCCATAGGCTTTGCGGGATTTGATGCAGACGCAATTGAGGAACTTGGACAGGAGACGTTCGGTCTCTTTCGTATAGTCGAGGACCTTGAGCACGATGGATGTTGCATCCCTGGTTGCCTCGGCCAAGATTCGGTCCAGCCGGTTGATATGATCCTTGGGCAGATCCCTTGTTTTTCGTACCAGTGTGCTTCCTATCAGGAGCCCGTCGATGCCGCTTCCGAGGAATGTCAGGACTGCATCGTAGATCGATCTCACGATCGGCTGGCCGTTAATATTGAAAGAGGTGTTGAGGACCATCGGTATCCCGCTGATCTCATGATATGCCTTGATGATCGAATAGAACAGCGGGTTCTGCCCGCGGGTGACTGTCTGGAGCCTGGCTGTCCCATCCACGTGGGTGATCCCTTCTATCCCTTCCGTCATTTCGGGAATCACGCCATAGATCACGGTCATAAAGGGTTCGGGCCGGCTGATATCAAAGAACCTGCCCACCTCCTCTTCCAGTACGGTTGGCGCAAACGGCCTCCAGGGCTCCCTGTATTTGACCAGTTGGTTGGTCCTGTCGCGTGCTTGAATGGTCGGGGCAGCCAATATGGACCGGTTCCCGAGGGCCCTCGGGCCTATTTCCTGCCTCCCCTGGAAAAGGGCGATAATCTCATTATTGTTGAGGAGTGAAGCTATTTCATGATGCGAAACATTTTCATTCTCAATATAGATCGGGAAGTCATAGGCGAGCATCAGGCGGTCCAGTTCCCTCCTAGGGTCGCTCTCTCCATACCCAAGATAGACCCCTGCTGGACGCTGGTCGGAGCGAAGCGTAGATCCCGCAGGATGCGGGACTGGCTGCTGGCTGCTGGATGCCGGATTGGGGTCTTTACCGACCTCTGACCTCTGGCCTCCGACCTCTGTCTCCTGATCCCCGATCCTGGCGGCCGATGCAAGGGCGGCGCCTAAGGCGATCCCCCTGTCAGAGGCAAGGGGCTGGACAAAGAGGTTTTCACAGATCCCTGATTTCAGGATTTGGTAGTTGAGCTGGCTGTTCATGGCAACACCGCCCGAGAAGCAGAGGTTCTTGAAGGGCCGGGATACCTTGACCCGCTGCAGCTTGTCGAGAATCATCTCCTCGAGGAGGACCTGAATGCTGGCCGCTACATCCGCCTGAAGCCTGTTAAATTCCCTGATAGGTCTCGGCTGGGGAGGGCCCAAGGCCCTGGCCATTTCACCTCTCATCTTCAGAAGGGAGCCGCCGGGCCATCGGTAGTCAGCGCCGTCCCTATCCAATAAGTGGCGAATCGTCTCCTTGTAAACAGGTCTGCCGTAGCTCGCCAGACCCATGATCTTGCCGCAATGCTGGGAGGTGTTGTCGCTCCGGTAGCCGAGCCACTCTGTAAAATACTGGTAGAGGATGCCCAGGGAAAAATCGTTTGTAAGCTCATGGGATATCCGTGAGACAGTATTCCCTTCGCCCATATATAAGGAGGTTGACTCGGATTCGCCGGTTCCATCGGCCACGAGTATGAGCGATTCAGGGTAACCGGAGGGGAAAAAGGCCCCGGCCGCATGGCAGTCGTGATGCCCCACAAAAGAGACCTCGTCCCAACGGATTTTCCCCGAGAGATAACTCAGGACCTCTGCAGCGCGCACCTTTTGAAATCTGACAAATTTTTTGAGGAAATCCACCTCCCCCTCATCGGGATTGAATCCAAAGCTGATCGACCTGAAATGCCTCAGATCGAGCTTGATGATCTCCTTGAGGGAAAAATAGGGGTTGAAGTAGGTCATCTTTTCCCCGTTGAAGCGCTCCTCCTCGAAGACCCACACGATATTCAGTTCGTCATCGACGATGGCCACGCCTGTGTCGTGGCCCATATAGACGCCAAGATGGTATTGTGCCATGAACGGCAAATCCCCCGGTTACTGTTCGTTATTCGTTATCGGTTGTTTGACTTTGGACCTTGGACGTCACGCGCGTGTGAAAGGAGATAGTCCTGATACACGTACAGGGCGGGAGAGCCGCCCGTGTGGAGGAAGAGGATACTGCTGTCCCTTTTGAAATAGCCCTGTCTTATCAGGTCGATCAGACCGGCCATGGTCTTCCCCGTGTATACCGGGTCCAGAAGGATCCCTTCCGTCCTTGCAAGGAGAGTCACCGCTTGGGCCATTTCAGGGGTGGGGAGGGAATAGCCAGGGCCTACATAATCGCCAAAGCAGGTCACTGCATCACGGCCGATTTTGAAATTGATCCCAACGTGTTCGGCAGTTTCTCCCACCAGCCGGTAGACGATTTCCTCCTGTTCTTCTTTTGCCCGGCTGACATTGATCCCGATAACCGGGATATTCATGCTGCAGCCGACCAACCCGGCAATGAGACCCGCCTGGGTCCCTGCGCTCCCGCTGGCGCAGACAAGGGCGTCGATGTCCAGACCCATGTCAAAGGTTTGATCAAGGATCTCCTGGGCACAGGCCACATACCCGGTGGCGCCGATCGCATTGGAACCCCCTACAGGGATGACATATCCCTTGCGACCCTCGGCCGCCAGTTCTATTGCTACCTGCTCCATCTCTGCCATCAGATCAGATCCGGCCTGAACGACCTTGATGTGTTCGATGCCCAAGAGGTGGTAGATGAAAATATTCCCGCTGGCCTTGGGATCAAAGCTGCCAGGTACGCGCTCTTCCAGGATAAACCTGCATTTCAGCCCTTCTTTGACTGCGGCGGCAAGGGTCAGACGGCAGTGATTGGACTGAACGGCCCCACAGGTTATCACGGTGTCAGCTCCCTGGGCCAGGGCATCGGCCATCAGAAACTCCAGCTTGCGGGTCTTGTTTCCCCCTGCTGTCAGACCCAGAAGATCGTCCCTTTTGATATAGATATCGGGACCGCCCAGGGCTTTTGAGAACCGGGGGAGCGTTTCGATCGGCGTCTGTCCGGCCGTATATCTCCTTCTGGGGAATTGCGCCAAATTCATGATCTCTCCTTCCGCAACCGTTCAGCCATTTTTTCCAATCAAGACGTCTTTGGTCCAACGGTTTCGGGCTAAACTGTGTCAAGAAGGGCCTGGAATTCTCTGATCGCAGAAACCCTTGTGTCCAGCGGCACATCATCTTCAAACAGAAACTCAAGCAGAAAGATCATCTTATAATCCACTGCCGAGGTCTCATATTTCCGAAAAGCAGTGACCTTGATCTCCTTCAGCCCTTTGTAGGCATCTTCGGCAAACAGGCCGGTCTTTCGTAAAATGAGGTCGATTCCCTCCTTGGCATCACCGGGATTTTCCAGCAGGATCTCTATCCCGTCCACTTTTTTCACGACCTTGACGATCTTATCGCCTTCCACCTTGATCTTCATTTCGAGCCCTCTATATTATTCAGACAGGGTTCACAATCCCCTTCAACCCGATTGCATCCGCCACCTCTCTCATCCCCATAATGGTATCTGTAATCAGATCTGTCAACTCCAGCCCAAGCATCTGCGAGCCCTTTTCAATGATGGACCTGTCTACCCCGGCCGCAAAGCGCTTGTCCTTCCATTTTTTCTTGACGGATTTGGTTTTGACATCCAAGACGCTCTTGGAGGGCCGAATGAGCGCAGTCGTCACCACAAGGCCCGTGAGTTCATCAATGGCATAGAGCGCCTTTTCGAGTTCACTCTGCGGCTCTACATCCGAACAGATCCCCCAACCGTGGCTGATTACGGCCCGGATGTATTCTTCGGGCCAGTCGTTTTCCCTGAGGATCTCTTCGCTCTTATGACAATGCTCCTGAGGGAACTTCTCGTAATCGAGGTCATGAACCAGACCGATGACACCCCATTTTTCTTCATCTTCGCCCCGTTTCCGGGCAAAATAGCGCATCACCCCTTCCACCGCCAGGGCGTGCTTGATGAGGCTTTCGCTCTGATTGTATTTTGTAAGAAGCGCATAGGCTTCCGCTCTGGTCGGATTTTTTTGGCTCATCGGGTCACCTACTGAATGGCTGGGGTCGACATGCGACCCACGCTATGGTTTGTTTGTCCTGTCTTCAATATGTTTCACACTCTGATCGAGTCGCCTCCATAGACCACAAAAATTTGATTTACGGCAGTCCCTTGCTAAAATGGGACATCATCGTCAAAGGGTGGCTCCTCGGGCGGCGGAACCATGGGGACATCATCAGAATTAGGGGGTTCACCCTCGAGCTTCGCCAGGAAAAACCGCAGTACCTTGACGGCCTCATCCCTTGGACCGAGTTTGATTTTCCATGGAAGGCTCTTGTCAATCGGCTCCTTGCTCCCGTCCCGTTTCTGAGGGAACACCCATTCCATGTAGGTCTTGCCATCCTTTCGCTTGGCTGCCACAAGGGAAAACTCGTTTCTGTACTCATCCAGCAGGATGCCGTCACCGTATGCGTTCGGCTGGTATTCATAAAAGATCTCGTTATCCATATTTTCCTCCATGAACGATCTGTTATCTCTCTGGCCCGCGGGCTGCGATATGGCGATCAATTTCAGGAAATAAAGCCATCTTTTTCAAAAAGAACAAGTATGTTGAAAAGCATGTCGTGAGTCAAGGTAATTTTGAGCACAATATATAGGGTAACGGCCCAGTAACAGGGGGATAAACAAACCGATGAGAATTCAAATGGTTAGAGGGAAAGGGGGCCTTTTTGCAGGAACCCCCGCTGCCTTCACATATGGGAAAGACAGGGTCCGCATGTATTGAGACGTTACGAGAAGGGCCCTTGTTCTGAAATTTCTTGACTTTTGATTTGTCGATATGAGATCGCTTCAAGACACCAATGCCACGGGCGAGATTATATCGATCGGGTTCCATTGAGAGCGATACGAAAAGGGGATGGAGATATTATGGACTACACGAACTGGGTGAGAGGCGAGTTATCAGGGTTGAGTCAGTCCCTTGGTTTCCGCTATACACCTCAGGATGAGTTGGAAGCCCGGCTGAATAACCTGAAGGTCGGGATGGAGAGGGAGGGTATGGAGGGATGTCTGGTGGTTGAAAAGATGAACCGGTACTACCTTTCAGGGACCACGCAGGACGGATATCTTTTTGTGCCATTAGAAGGAAGGCCCCTCCTGATGACAAAGAGGGAACTGGAGAGGTCCAGGGTGGAGTCGGCATTGGAGGATGTGGTGCAGATAAGGTCCATGCGTGAACTCCCCTCCCTGATACAGGACCACCAGGGCAAACTCCCCCGGACCGTGGGGCTCGAGTTGGATGTCCTCCCGGTCCAGGATTATTTCAAGTTTGAGGATCTCTTTTCGGGGACCAGGCTCGTAGACGTTTCACCGGTGATCAGAAATATCCGGAAGATCAAATCCCCGTTTGAGATTGACCTGATGAAAACGGCCGGTGAGATCGGGGAGAAGGTCTATCAAGAAGGCGCCAGGGTCCTCCGGGAGGGTATGAGCGAGATCGAGTTCGCCGGCCTTTTAGAGGTGGCGGCCAAAAGGTACGGACATGAAGGGGTCCTCAGGGTGAGGTCTCTCAATTTCGAGGCATTTACGTGGCATGTACTGAGCGGTTTCTGTGGAGGGATTGTCAGCCTGTCCGATTCACCCATGGGCGGATTGGGTCTCTCACCGGCCTTTCCGCTTGGTGCAAGCCGCAGAATCATGAAGGCCCATGAACCGATCCTCGTGGACTTCGGGACATGCTATCAGGGGTATCAGGCCGATGAGACGCGGATGTTTTCAATCGGGAAGATGGAGAAGAAATTTGTTGATGCCTATCATGCCTGTCGAGAAATCCATGATGCTGTCCTGGACCAGACCCGGCCGGGGGCGGACTGCGAGGCCCTTTTCATGGACACCCTCAACTTAGCGAAAAAGCTGGGATACAGAGAGAGTTACCTGGGGCCACCCGGGCTCCAGACCCGCTTCATCGGTCACGGCATCGGACTGGAACTCAACGAACCGCCGTTTCTTGCAAAGGGCCAGCCCTATCCCTTGGAAGAAGGGATGACCTTTGCCCTGGAACCCAAGATCGTTTTTCCCGGGCAGGGCTCGGCAGGGATCGAAAACACGGTTGTTGTAACCAAGGACGGGTTTGAGATCCTTACACCCTTAGACCAGAAAATTTTTTGTGTGTAGCGTCACCCAAAGTGAACCCGGTGGCAGCTCGCGGGCCCTCATGTTCTAAAATTCCGCTGTCAGGCGCAGCCCAAGGATCCATCCGTTGGGACATTCCCCCACCTTCATGGCGTCCTTCATGTACTGCACGTCCCCGGTAATGGCGAAGATGTGGTTTAAGGCAAAGCGGACATAGGTCTCGAACACATGGGTATGATCCACCTCTTGGTTGCCACCGCTCAGGTGGGCATAGCCGATCCCGATGTTGTCGCATTCACGACCCCAGAGATTACCGCTGATATTCAGGCCGCCCGAGTAGATGGCCTTATAATTAATGGCCGCTGCGTCGTTTTGCCAGCCGAACCGGATCCAGGCCCCCAAGATGTCCCCCAATTGCTGATCAAAGGAGGTGATGGCGCACGTGCGCCGTTCCATTTTTGTCCCTTGGGGATTGGGAAAGTCATCGCTGGACATGCCTAAGATCAGCCGGTAATTTCCTTCCCCCATGCCAACATCCACGGCATAACCGAACTGCATGTAATAGGCGTTGTACGGTTCATCGAACGTTCCTTCTTCCCCGTTGCTCCCCACGGCCATGGCAACGCCTTTCACGGAAAACCCTCCAATCTCCCACTCCACAGCGCCACCGATGTCATAGGAGGGCAAAAATGCGTGGGGAGCGTTTACCAATGCTTCGTTCATAAACTGGGTGTACTCGTCATTGGAATAAGCGTTTTCATCCATGTAATCGGTTGCGTCGATGAGCCCGGCCGTGAGGCCCAGGGTGTGGTCCTTGCTGAACCTGAAGGTATGCTTGTACCAGGCCGTGAGCAGGTAGTCGCGGTTTCTGCCGTTGATGTTTTTACAGTTGTCCTCTATGTCGGCTGCCCATGACGCCATGATAAAAGGTGATTCACCCTCTCCCATCAAGCCGTTTCCAGCGCCGAACCCGAGTTTGAAAAAGACCTCGTCCGAGTCGGTTGGGGTGAAAGCGACCTCCGGCTGGAAGGCCAAGGCCCCTCTCCCCTTGCTGCCAAAGCCTGGGGCGTCGCTGATGCTCTGGTATTGAAATGCCCCGGCAACAACGCCCCCGATCGACAGGCCTTCGGTGATCTCATAACCGGACCCATTGCCTACGAATACCCAACTCCCCAGGCCTGCTAATAGGCAGCCCAGCATCAACTTCTTCAACCCCGTCATAAACGCCTTCCCCCTGAAGGCAAAAAGATTGTCACGCTCATGTCCCATCCCTTCAATAGGACCATAAATAGCGATCCATATCTATCTTCTGATGCAACACGTCGATGCTTCTGTCAGTAGTTGCCACCCGTGCACGCTTCTTGTGGCGGCTTCATTAGAACGCCCTATATTAATTAGTACGTTCAAAGTTCTCACGCAAAAAAATTATTCTACAATGATCTTTTGGGCCATTCCCTGTCCGATAGCCAGTCTCGTGTCTTTTACCCTGAGCATGACA
>CAZACO010000003.1:7570-24591 GCA_964483185.1 uncultured Desulfobacteraceae bacterium | reverse complement strand
TTTCTTGGCTTTCTTGGCGTCTTTGCGAGAAAACATACTTTTTACGGGACCATCAATTTTCAATCGTCAATCGTCAATCGTAAGAGGGGGTTAAAATGAAGAAGATCAGTCTCTTGTTCGTCTGTTTTTCGTTGGTTTTTTGTCTTCAAAATCAGAGTGTCTGGGCAGAAGGCGTCAAAATCGGTGTACTGAACATGAAGCGGCTTCAACAGAATTCTGTAACGTTTCAAACCATCAGGGAAGGTTTGAAGAAAAAATTTAATGACCTTCAGAAAAAACTGGACGCTGAGAGGGCCCAGATAGGAAAAATCGAAGAAGAACTGCAGAAACAGAGTATGATGCTGAGCCTCGACGCCAAAGAAGATAAAGAAATGGAATTAGGAAAAAGGACACGGCATTACAAATATATGTATGGCGAAGTCACGCAGGAGATGAAGGACGCCGAGTTTGAGGCAACGAGAAAGGTTGGGAAAGAGATAGAAAAAATTGTTGAAAAAATGGCCCAAAAGGAAGGATATACCCTCATCCTGGAAGAAGGGGCCGTGGGAATCATCTATTATAATAGCACCATCGATGTCACGGATCGGGTAACCAAGGCATATGACAAGGTAAAGCAATAGGAGAAAACGGGCCTTGAAAACAACACTTGAGAAGATTGCCGATGCTGTAGGGGGAGAGGTCATTGGAGACGAGCGCTTTGTCATTACAGGTATCAACTCCCTAAATGATGCAGGCCCTTCAGAGATCTCCTTTTTTGCCGACCGGCGATACAAGGAAAATCTGAACAAAACCCGGGCCGGCGCCGTATTGGTTTCCCACAAAACCCCTTCCTTCAAAGGTCCTCAGGTAGTCGTCTCAAATACAGAGATGGCATATGCAAAGGTGGCGGCGATGTTTTCTCTTCAAGTTCCGAGACATCCGGGAATTAGCCAGGAGGCCATCATCCACAAAAAGAGCGTCATTGGGACAGACGTGTCCATTTACCCGATGGTGGTTGTCGGCCAAGGGGCAGAGATTGGAGATGAAACCACGATCTTTCCAGGGGTATTTATCGGCGAACGCGTAAGGATCGGGAATAGATGCATCATATATCCCAATGTCACCATCCTGAGAGATTGTCTGATCGGAAATGATGTCATTATCCATCCCGGGAGTGTCATAGGGGGAGACGGGTTCGGCTTTGTTCGAGACGGCGCTGTCTCAATAAAGATTCCCCAGACCGGCAAGGTTCAGATCGATGACCACGTGGAGATAGGGGCCAACAACTGTATTGATCGGGGTGCATTGGGAAAAACGTGGATAAAAAGGGGAACAAAAACCGACAACCTGGTACATATCGCCCATAATGTTGTTATCGGAGAGAACACAATCATTGTGGCTCAGACAGGAATTTCCGGGAGCTGTCACATCGGACGCGAGGTCATCATCGGGGGGCAGGTCGGTATCGTTGATCACATAGAGGTGGGGGACAGGGCCATGATCGGTCCCCAGTCCGGCATCGCAAAGCACATCCCTCCCGGAGAGGTGGTTTCAGGGTCTCCGGCGATTCCTCATCGCCTACGGCTGAAAACCGCTACGTTGACAGCACGGCTTCCTGAACTCAACCAACGTCTCAGGCACCTTGAAAAAAAGATAGAGGAATTAGAGAAGCAATCGGGAAAGGAATAGGTTTACTCATGGATCTTCCCTTGACATATGAAGACATCATAAAGATTCTCCCCCACCGATACCCTTTTTTGTTGGTAGACAGAATCATTGAGATGGAGTTACACAAAAGGGTGGTCGGGATCAAAAATGTGTCAGCGAATGAACCCTTTTTCCAGGGCCATTTCCCCGGAAACCCGATCATGCCCGGGGTACTTATCATTGAGGCGATGGCACAGGTAGGGGGGATCCTTGCTCGCATGTCGATCCCGGAGGTAATGGAAGGAGAGGGGCGAAATTCAATTTTTTTCGTCTCTATGGACAAGGTAAAATTTCGTAGGCCCGTAGTTCCCGGCGACCAGATCAGATTCGAACTGGAACCTTTAAGGACGGGGTCCAGGATCTGGAAGATGGCGGGAAAGGCCCTTGTGGAAGGAAATCTGGTTGCTGAAGCAGATCTTGTGGCTACCATCGGGTGAGGAGATTTTTGATGGAAATTCATCCTACGGCAGTGATCGGTCCGAGCGCTGAAGTCGCTGCCGGGGTAAAAATAGGGCCTTACACTACAGTCGGAAATCATGTCGTTATCGGGGCCGGTACAGAGGTAGGCGCCCATGTGGTTATTGAGGGCCATACCCGGATTGGAGAGCGGAACAGGATATATCCATTTTCTTCGATTGGAACACCACCGCAGGATACGGGTTATCGGAACGAAGATACGCGTCTGATCATGGGTAATGACAATATCGTCAGGGAATATGTCACCATCAACCGGGCCACCACGAAAGAGGAGTGGAAGACGGTTATAGCCGATAACACCTACCTGATGGCCTATGCCCACGTCGCCCATGACTGCCGTCTGGCCGATGGGGTCATATTGACCAACGGCGCCACCTTGGGAGGACACACCCACATAGGGGAATACGCCATATTGGGCGCCTTCCTGGCTGTCCAGCAATTCGTCCGAATCGGCGCGCACGCCTATCTGGGTGCCAAATCAGGAATTGACAGGGATGTCCCCCCCTTCATGATAACGGCCGGGCCACGGGCAAAACTGTATGGAATCAACCAGAAGGGTCTGATTCGAAGAGGCTTTTCCCAGGAGACCATCAACGTCCTCAAAAAGGCATACAGTATCATCTGGCGGGAAAACAAAAGTTTCAGAGACGGCATTGCCCAGGTCAAAAGGGATCTTGAACTCATACCTGAATTGGAAATGCTGTTGGATTTTCTTGCTGAATCAAAGAGAGGTGTTCTCAGGTAACTTAAACCCCGTAAGCGGTTGGATTGGTTGGATTAGTTGAATTGGTTGAATTAGTTGGATGAGTTGAATGGGTTAGATTGGTTTAATGGAATCGCCGAAGGCGTACCCCAACTTTAGGCACTTCAAACTTTAGGCACTTCTTTTGATGGCTGAGAATAGCGAAATAATCGGCATCATTGCCGGGGGCGGTCAGTTCCCCCTGCTGATAGCGGAGGCTGCCAAGAAACAGGGCGTGCGAGTGGTTGCAGTAGCCCACCGCGATGAGACAGAGCCATCATTGTCGGACAAGGTAGATGAAATCGTCTGGATAAAATTGGGACAGTTCGGGCAATTAATAAGGGCGTTCAAGAAAAATGGAGTCAGAGACGCCTTGATGGCGGGCACCATCACCAAGAAGCGGATGTTCGAGAACATAAGACCTGATCTTAAAGGCCTGACGATTATGTCTAAGCTTGCCTTTTTTCATGATGATGATATCCTGAGGGCTGTAGCAGAGGAGTTAGCCAAGGAAGGCGTACAGATTATCAGTTCCACCCGGTTTTTGCCCGAATTGATTGCCCCGGAAGGGTGCCTCACGGCAAGAAAGCCGAATAAGGCAGAAAAAGAGGATGTCCGTTTTGGGTGGAAAATGGCCAAAGCGTTAGGCCGCTTGGATATCGGGCAATGTGTGGTGGTGAAGAAAAAGACGGTATTAGCGCTTGAAGCGATTGATGGCACGGACGCAACGATTCTCAGGGGAGGAACATTAGCCAAGGAAAAGGCCGTGGTGGTAAAGGTGAGTAAACCCAACCAGGACCTCAGATTTGACATACCCTGTGTGGGGCTTGAAACGATAAAGACAATGTCACGGGTGAACGGTGCCGTCTTGGCCGTGGAAGCAGGCAATACCCTACTCTTTGATAAGTCAGAGATGATCGCAGAGGCCGACAAAGAGAATATCGCCATTGTTTCTTTCACCACTCCTCCTTAATAACTCACAAGAAATGAACCAGATGGAACAGAAGAGACTTAGAATCGCGGTCATCGGGGTCGGACACCTTGGGGAATACCACGTACAGAAATACAGGGCTATCCCGGGGGTGGAACTGGTCGGGGTGGTGGACGTGGACCCGGATCGGGTCCATGAGATAGCGCAACACTACGACGTAGAGGCCTACACGGATCACAGGGATATCCTGGACAGGGTGGATGCCGTCAGCCTGGCAGTGACCACCGAGATGCACTTTGAGGTGGCCAAAGATGTTCTGGCGGAAGGGGTGCACATGCTCATCGAGAAGCCGATCACCTATGACCTCAGCGAGGCAGACACCCTGATCCGCATGGCCCGGGAACGGGATCTGGTGCTCCAGGTGGGCCTTATTGAACGCTTTAACCCGGCCATTGTCAAGATGGTGCCGATGTTGAACACTCCGGTCTTTGTGGAGTCTCACCGCATGAACCTTTTTACGACAAGGGGGCTTGACGTTGACGTGGTCCTTGACCTGATGATCCACGACCTGGATATCATTCTCCATATTGTCCCGTCAGAGGTGAAGGAAATCCATGCAGTCGGCATGCCTGTCATCACCGAAAAGACCGACATCGCCAATGCGAGGCTCATCTTTGAAGACGGTACGGCCGCCAATCTGACAGCGAGCCGGGTATCCGGGAAGATGTTGAGGAAAATCCGTGTGTTTCAGCCGGATGCATATATATCCGCCGATTGCGGAAAAAGGCAACTCACTGTGATCAGCCTTGACAACCGGAAAAAGGATTCGCACAATTTCCCAGAAGTTGCTACAAGCAAAGAGAAATACGCTGAGAGCGACCCCCTGAACGACGAGATAACTTCCTTTGTCAACGCCGTTACAAACGGGTCTGAGCCGGTCGTGACCGGCGAAGATGGACGAAATGCCCTGAGAGTCGCCCTCAACATTATTGACCAGATTGAGAGAGGCTGCAAGAATTTTAGCCCCACTTTCTAATACCACAGATCTTCGACGGGTACTCATCGTTGCAGGCGAGGCCTCAGCCGATCTGCACGGCTCAAATCTCGTGAATGCCGTGAAGCGCTCGCATCCCGGCGTCACCTTCTGGGGTATCGGGGGCAAAAACATGGAGCAGGCAGGGGTAAAGATCCTTGTCTCATCCTCTGATATGGCAGTGGTCGGCTTGACCGAAGTCCTGCACCGGGCTCACACGATTGTAAGAGCCGCTAACAGGCTAAAATTCATTCTCAAAAATCACCATCCTGACCTTTTGATCCTTATCGACTACCCCGACTTCAACCTCTACATGGCCAGGATCGCCAAGCGGCTGAAGATCCCTGTTCTATATTACATAAGCCCACAGGTATGGGCGTGGCGAAAGAGGCGCATAAAAAAGATAGCCAAACGTGTCGACCGCATGGCGGTCATCCTGCCGTTTGAGGAGGCCTTTTACAGGAAACGGGGTATCCATGTTGATTATGTAGGGCACCCCCTACTGGACGCATTTGAACGCCGAACCGGAAATCCAAGATCCAAGACCCAGTTCCACCAGGCGGGACCAAGATCCGAGATTCTCGACCCGCAACCCGCAACCCGTCATCCTGTGGTCGGCATACTGCCGGGAAGCCGTAAGGAGGAAATCAGAAATCTGCTTCCTGTAATGATCAGATCCGTGGAGATTCTTAAACGCCGGTATCCGGATATCCGATGTCTGTTGCCGCTGGCAAAAACCATTGAACCTGAATTTGTTGAGACGTTTGTCAGGGAATCTCCGCTGAATATTGAAGTCCATCAATCCGATATATACGGTATCCTGGACCATTGCGATATTACGCTGGTAACCTCCGGCACTGCAACGCTGGATACGGCAATCATGGGAATCCCCATGGTCGTCGTATACAAAGTAACCCCTTTTTCCTACTGGGTGGGCAGGATGTTGATCAAGGTGCCTTACATCGGGTTGGCAAATCTTGTCGCCGGAGAAAGAGTCGTTCCCGAATTAATCCAGGATGATGTGACGCCTGAAAGGCTTGCGAATGAGGCACGGACCCTCCTCGAAGATGAGGATGTCAGGAGAGATATGATAACAAGGCTGCATGGCATAAGGAAGCGCCTCGGAAGAGGAGGCGCATCGGAAAGGACAGCAAGGATAGCCATTGAGATGATGAAATAAATGGAGAAAGATCTAACCCGAACAGACCGAAATCAAAGAGAGCGTTTACCACGAAGCTCACAAAGGGCACGAAAAATGGGTTCCTTAGTCGTCTTATTATGTCTTCGTGCTCTTCGTGGTGAACGGCTTTCTGCACCCTTTGAACATGAATTTGCCTGTAAGATAGTAAGGTACTAAATGGCAAAGACAATCCTAGTTGTTGATGATGAAAAAAGTATCCTCCAGTCCTTGGACGGGATCCTTTCGGATGAAGGATATGAAGTCCTTAGTGCGGAGAGCGGGATCGAGGCATTCGACAAAATAAAGGAAGCAACGCCGGATCTTGTTCTTTTAGATATATGGATGCCGGGAATCGATGGCATTGAAACCCTGGAAAAGATAAAAGAGGCATATCCCAATCTCCAAGTGGTCATGATGTCGGGGCATGGCAATATAGAGACCGCCGTGAAGGCCACAAAGATAGGGGCCTACGATTTCGTCGAAAAGCCACTTTCACTGGATAAGCTTCTCCTGTCCATCAAGAACGCCCTTGAATATTACAGGTTAGAAGAGGAGGTAAACCTTCTCAAGGAAAAGGATAAACAGAAATATCATATCACTGGAAACAGCAAAGCGATAATGGAACTGAAGGAGCAGATCAAAATTGTCGCCCCGACCAATGCGTGGGTCCTTATTTCCGGGGAAAACGGAACCGGAAAAGAACTTGTGGCCCACACCATACACCTGCTGAGCGGACGCAGTCATAAACCGATGATTGAGGTAAACTGCGCGGCAATACCCGAAGATCTCATTGAGAGTGAGCTCTTTGGGCATGAAAAAGGTGCATTTACCGGGGCATCTACCATGAGAAAGGGGAAATTCGATTCTGCTCACGAGGGGACCATTTTTTTGGATGAAATTGGAGATATGAGTCTGAAGGCCCAATCAAAAACACTCAGGATTCTGCAGGAGCAGAAATTTGAGAGAGTCGGGGGGACAAAAACTATTAAGGTAGACGTTAGGGTGATTGCAGCAACAAACAAGGACTTGGAGGCAGAAATAGAGAAAGGGACTTTCAGGGATGATCTGTATTTCCGGCTGAATGTGATCCCTATCAGAGTGCCGTCTCTCAAGGAACGTATCGAAGACATTCCCAGCCTGGTGGAAGAATTTGTCTCGGAATTTTCTCTTAGCACGAACATAGAGGCAAAAGAGGTTTCCGAAACGGCTATTTCAACCCTGCAAAAATATGACTGGCCCGGAAACGTCAGGGAACTAAAAAACCTCATTGAAAGGCTCATGATTATGGTACCAGCTCAGACGATTCAGGACAAAGACATCCCCCCTCCTTTCAACCGAACTTCCGACATGAGGACGAGTTTTGCGCCGACGTTTGTGTCAGACTCGCTCAAAGAAGCAAGAAATGAATTCGAAAAGGCCTTTATTGAGGCCAAATTGCGGGAATTCAACGGGAATATCTCACAGACAGCCGAGGCCATCGGTATCGAAAGGAGTAACCTGCACAAAAAGATAAAAGGGTACCAACTCGATACGTCCCGGTCTTAGGGCAGGAAATATGTGTAGACAGCCAGCAACGTTGGTGCTCTCAAACACTCCGGCAACTCCGCCCTTTTCATACCCGGAGCTTTTGAGAAGTGACGCAAGGGTGAGGCCGTCAAAAGCAAAAAGGGAGGCCGAGTTAGAAAGCATTCAAACATATGCCATTCTGTGGCATGCAGGAATTCCCGATATCCATCTGATCCAAAATAACTGTCTGATTTTTCCCTTGGTTCTTAGCCCGGTACAGCGCCGTATCCGCTCTCTTAACAAAACTCTTCAGGTCTTCCCTGAAGATATATTGGGTCCCTCCAATGCTGACTTTGCAATAAACAGCTTTTCCATTGCCGGAATTGAGTGCAACGTTCCCGAATGCCATTCTGATCCTCTCCGCAACTGCGAAGATCGCCTCCAACCTGGTTTCCACCAGCAGCACTGCGAATTCTTCCCCGCCGTATCTATAACCCGAGTCAACTTGTCTTAGGTTTCTCCTGATGACTTTTCCCATTTGAGATAGGACATTGTCACCTTCAAGATGTCCGTATCTGTCGTTAAACGACTTAAAATCGTCAATATCAAGCAATATGAGAGATAGAGGGTTGTGGTGGCGATCAGTTCTCTTGATCTCCTTCTTGAGTTGATCGAAAAAATGCCGTGAATTGTATAGCTGGGTTAGGCCATCAATAATACTTAATCTTCGATACTTTCTCTCGCTCTCGGCCAGAGTTCTCTCCGCTCGTTTCCTCTCCGTTATATTTCGAAGAATTGCGATCAATCCCGCTGGTGACCCTCTGTGGTCATTATAGCGCGACGCACTGATGCTTATATCAAGTGTCTCGCCATTCTTGGTGTAACGCTTTGTCTCATACCCCATGATGGGTGTACCGGCCCGGACAAGGTTTTTGGTGATTCCCGTGCTTTTTTCTCTTTCGGAATCCGGGAGAAACGAGACATGGTTTCCTTTGATGTCATCTAAAGTAAAACCGAATATTCTCGTGAAGGATGGATTTATGTATTCCGCATTTCCTTCTAAATCATAAGATATAATGGCATCGACAGATGAATCCAAGAGAGCTAGGTAACGTTGTTCAGCTTCCGTCGATAACTTATAAAGCGCCTTATATCTCTGTTCATTCTCTCTTAACTGAATCAAAAGGCTGTTTTCCCTTTCTATCCGCTCTATCTTGGCCTTTAGTTCTTCAAACTTGAATGGTTTTGCCATAAAATCACTGGCACCTGCTTCTATAATACCGGAATATGAGTATTCCGAGCTATAGCCTGTCATAATGATGAACTTCAGATCGGGAAACAACTCGATTGCCCTTCTCATGAGCTCAATCCCGTCCATCTGGGGCATTGCGATATCCGAGATAACCAGATCAAACGACCGTTCTTCAAGGATCTCCATCGCCTTGAAGGCATCTGATGCAACAGAGCAGACATAACCGATACTCTGGATAAACTGCTCGATTGTATCGAGAATCACCTCATCATCATCAACTACTAAAATATGATTCAATACCTTCTTCCCCATCGATCTTATCCCCTATGTAGGTTCTTACACATTCAATGCGAGACGTCATCGCTCACAATCTATAATTGATCAACAATTCAATACGTTGGACCAGCTATCCGTAACGTCTCAATATATGCGGGCCCTGCCGTTCACATATGTGAGAAGACACAGATATCAATGTACAATCTATTTTGAACCTACCAGGCTCTGTGCAAACATTCTGAATGCCTCCTCGTCAAGTCTGCCTCTCAAGACGTTTTTCTTTATAATATGGAGCGCCTCGATAGGTTCGATCGGATATTTGTATGGACGCCAGTTTGTCAGGGCTTCATAGGTGTCTATCACCGCCAGTGCCCTCGATTCGGACAGAAGGTCTTTTCCCGTCGATCTTCTCGGATAACCCGACCCATCCAACCTTTCATGATGTTGCAGCGCCACCGTTCGGATTTTACGGTCTAAGCGGGTTTGTGACAAAATCTCGGATCCGTGACCAGGGTGCAGGTTTATCTCTTCAAACTCCTCCTCGCTCAGCTTACGGGGAGCCTTCAGGATGCTGTCCGGAACCCGCGTCTTGCCAACATCATGAAGCAATCCGATCAGCCCTAACAGTTTCAGATTTTCAAGGGAAAAATTGGCAGTGCGGGCATACGCCAGGCAATACAACATGACGTTCACGGAATGTGTAGAGGTTGAATAGTCCTTGGTTGCGATGTCGATCATGTTTTTCACGATCTCAGGATTTGCCAGATAGCCATCCACAACCACGTCCAGAGTCTTTCCCAGGCGCTGTAAGATCTCGGGCGTGGGTGTTGTCAGGCTCAGATCCAGAGCCTTTTTCAAGACCCATTTCGATTTAGCCGGGCTGGTCTTCAGAACCATTTTCAGTTCGGCGTTGTACCTCTGCTGGTGGCCGCATACATAATGAATCCTGTCCGATAATGACACATACAGTTTCGGGGGAATTTTTCCTTCCTCTATCCTGACTCTATCGATATCGACGCCCTTGGGTTTGTAGAGGACGAATTTGCATAGTTCCGGGTCTAAGTAATAGGCATCATAACACTTGTAATCTTTAATATTACGAGACACCTCGACCAGTCGCTCCTTTCTGATCTCCATGAGTCGATGTCTAGAAACCATCGTTCTCCCTCGCCATCAATCGGATACTGTCGAAGTCAAGAAGATGCCACAGGCAGCAGCGACCGGCCGGCCAACCCGATCGGCCCGTTAAATACATGGGGCTTCGTCCGTTCTTATATCTCATGCCGTGCCCGCTCTCCTTGCAAGAAACTCCCTTTGCAGCTTGTACAGGATTTCCTTTAAGACACGCCTTTCGTCTTCATTTATGCCGACAAACTGGATGCCGAAATGGACGCTGCGAGCCGGAACGCCTTCCTCCATCCTTGCCACCACGGCCTCCCTGATCTGTACGCTTTCCGACGGAAAAACAAGTTGGATGTCCCGAAGTTCTTCTCCAACGCTGAGGATGTGAGCATCCCTGGCGTCTGCCCGAAGCGTAATGAGAATGCCGCCCATACTGATGTTGCTCACGTTCATCCTGTACGGGTCCGTGTCCTTCCTGAAACAGAGTCGGGTCCTGAGCGGCACTTCGACTCTGAAGTCCTCTCTTTTCTGCTCCCGGTAAATCACGTCTGGAAACGTGACCCAGATCCTGTCGGCCGATATCTCGGCCGTCGAGGCGGTGAATTCGCATGGGACCTTTTTCGAATCCATGAACTCGAACTTCAGGGACCCGTAAACGATGGAATCAAGAGCTCTCTTCAAATCCACAGGAACGTCCACCGCAAATACCCGCCCGTTTTTTGAGGTCTGAATGCCATCAATCACGGTCAGCAGTTCCATGTCAGTCTCCGGCATGCGCATATTGACAAGGGTCCTGTCCCTTCGGACCTGTTCGATCAGATTCAAAGCGTCATTTCCCCTGATATTTTCTTTTTCCGGTGTCATCGATTAACCTCTTCTGCAGCCGGCCCGCATCGGCCCGCATGTCACTTGAGGATACATCAGCAGAAATCGTTCCAAACGGTTTACATAGGCTTGCATTGATATTGCAATAAGTTGACCAGATATTCAGGGCCATTCACCCTATCTGTTTTGACAATGTGTGGTCTCAATAATGATCCCCCTTTCAAATTTATGACTTCAGACAGAGGACCGCCATTTTTAAGTTTCCAGCACCTCGCGCACCTTGGCTGCCAGAAGGTGCATGGTGAAGGGTTTCTGGATAAAGTGGACCCCTTCATCTAACACGCCCCGATGAGCGATCACGTCGTCGGTGTAGCCGGACATGTAGAGCACCTGAATGCCAGGACGCTTTTCCGCGGCCCTCTCAAACAGGTCCCTCCCGTTCATCTCGGGCATGACGACGTCGGTCAGGAGCAGGTGGACCGGGCCGTCGTGCCGATCCAGGACTTCCAGTGCCCTGGCACCGTTCTCAGCGGTCAGGACCGGGTAGCCGAGGCCTCTGAGAAGTCCATACGTCACCTCGCTGACCATCTCGTTATCTTCTGCCAGGAGGATGGTTTCTGACCCGCCCAGGACACAGCCCGGCTCTTCAAAGGTTTTCTCCCGGGCCTCTGCTTCCTCTGAAACGGGGAGGTAGACCTTGAAGGTGGTACCTTTGCCCAGTTCGCTGTACATCCAGATATTGCCGCCGTGCTGTTTGACGATGCCATAAACCGTGGCCAGTCCCAGGCCCGTACCTTGATCGCCCTTGGTGGAAAAAAAGGGCTCGAAGATATGTTCCTGGATCGCTTCATCCATGCCGTGGCCCGTGTCGCTTACGGCTAACATGACATACTCGCCCGACTTCGTACCTGGATGGACTCCCGCATAGGCCTGGTCCAGTTCGATCACGGCGGTCTCTAAGGTCAGTCTGCCGCCCTCCGGCATGGCGTCCTGGGCATTGACCGACAGGTTCATGATAACCTGCTCGATCTGGCCCATGTCCGCCTTGACGGGCAGCACCGATGGGCACAAGACCGTCCTGATCTCGATGTCTTCACGGATGGCGCGGCGAAGCAGCCTCAGAAAGCCCTCGACGGTCTGGTTGATATCCAGGGTCTTGTACTCCAGAGTCTGTTTCCGGCTGAAGGCCAGGAGCTGCCGCACCAGGTCCCGGGCGCTCAGGCCGGCCTGCACTATCTGATCCACCCGTTTCCTGCGGGAATCGTCCGGTTCCAATTCATCCATCAGCATCTCGCCGTGGAGGAGGACCGGGGAGAGGAGGTTGTTGAGATCATGGGCCACGCCCCCGGCCAGCCGGCCGATGGCCTCCACCTTCTGGGTCTGGCGGTACTGGTCTTGAATCCGGGCCTTCTCCCGCTCGATTTCAATCTGCTCGGTGATGTCAAGCACCTGAATAAGGGAGTTGGTCCGGCCGTTGGAATCCCGGTACGTCACACTCTGGAACTCCCCCTCCCGTTGCTCACCATTCTTCTGAATAAATGAAACCGGATAGCGGTCCGGCACATCCTCGCCGAGCTGCCATCGCTCGTATCGGTCAATGACCCTATTTCTGCTTTCTTCTGTGAGCAGAAAGAAGAAAGGCCTGTCCATAATTTCATCTCTGCTGTAGCCGGTGATCCGGCAGAGCTGGTCGTTTGCAAAGACGAATCGATAGTCGTCATTAACAATGGCGATCCCGGTGGATGACTTTTCCACCAGTGCCCGGTATCTCTCCTCACTCTCCCGCAACGCCTCCTCGACCTGCTTCTGTTCGGTGATGTCCCGGGACAGAATGATGGCGCCGGTGGGGCCTTCTTCAGGAAAGGGGGTAATGGAAACAGAGAGCATCCGGCCATTGTATTTCAGTTCGGAGAATTCTGTGGCCTCCCCGCTCTCCATACAGCGCATCAGCTGCGCCCGCATATCCCGATCATGACCCCGTGCATAATCCACATACATGCGATCGCCCGGATCGGGAAGCCGACTCGCTGATCGCATGTGCGCGCGATTGTAACTGACAATCTTTCCGGACCGATCTACCACGATAGTTTGATTGGGGTTGTATTCAAAAAGGGCGGCATAGAGCGCCTCTTTCTCCTGCAGTTCCCGGGTCCTCTTGTCCAGCAGGTCTTCCACCCGCAGAAGGGAGCGTTCCCTGTGGGCCTTGGCGCAGAGTTCAATGAGGTATTCCGGTTGAAATGGTTTGCGCAGGTACGCGGCCGCGCCCTGTTTCATCCAGGCCAGGGCCAGTCCCGAATCCGAGTCCGAGGTCATCATGATGCAAACGCAATCGCGCATCTTCGCACGCAGTCGGTTCAGGAGGGCATCGCCCTTCCCGTCCGGCAAATGATAATCGATGACCGCCAAATCATAAAGGCCCGAGCTCTTTCCATCCCGAAGCCCGAAACCCGGAATCCGTCGTAGATCTCGCTCCGAGCAGGAAAGCCTTTTTATGGCCTCCCGGAAACTCAGGGCCGTGTCCACGCCATATCCATGGGCCTCAAATACGTTTTTCAGAACGCCTGTCAGCGTCCGGCTGTCCTCAACGATCAAAACGCGAAGCCGGTTCCCCGGTTGTCCGCCGCTCAGGAGGGTCCGGACCTGCTCGATGAAACGATTGCCGTCCAGAGGCGACAGCAGAAAGGCGTTGGTGCCCAGGTCTGCAGTGATGCGGGAGGCATCTTCACCGGAGAACGTGGCCGAGACCACCAGGACCGGAACCTGGTTGAATGCCTCATATTCGGGCGAGCGCAGGAGACGGCAAAATCGCCATCCATCAATACCCGGCATGTAGAGATCGGTGACGATCAAGTCGGGCGCACCGTTCGCGTCCATGGCGGACAGGGCGGCGTCGGCACTCTCAAACCCCTGGACATCAATCCCCTCCCTGCTCAGCAGCCGGGAAAGAACCTTGAGCTGGATGGGAGAATCATTGACCACCACGGCGGTGGGGCTGGGTCTCCCTTCCTTATTCTGCGACATGATCTTCTCCAGATAGCTTTTCAGGTTTCTGGTTTCAGCCCAGCCGTCGATCTACGGGGCGGCCAGCTTGAGCAGCCATAAAACCTCCTCCCAGTGGTTTTATATGAGTGTTTTAATCCTCGATAAACAACGATCAACCGGCTCCATCTCCAGCCTACCCGCCCCTATTTTGGAAAAATCAAGGATGTCGTTAAGGGTCGTCCAATGCAATAGGCAGGCAGTCCCTTCTTCTCCTTGTAGACGGTATTCAGGCCGATGCCGAAATGCACGCAGACTTCACCTCCAGACATCCGGAGCTCTTTCATAAGGTCTCATCTCTCAGATGGTGTGGTGTCTTTCCGGCCTGCCGACATGACTGGGGTTGCAAGATCCAAGCCAGTTGCGTTTTTTCCCCATAGAGGATGGTATTTGCCAACCTTTCCTCTGTAGGGGACGGAAAAAGAGAAACCCGGCGGGACAAACGTTGGACAGCAGGATCATCAATCCGGCAGGCTTGTCAAAATTTCGTGAAAACCGTCTGATTTTTGACGAAAAAGTAGAATCGAAGCGAATTTATCCTGTTTGATAACGGGTGCAGACGATGATCGGAGACAGACTGGCGCTGATCCATGCATCGGCTCGGGGTCACGGTTTAACGTAGTCCAGCGGGATCGGGGCGAAACTTGGGGGAGAAGAACGTCCTGGGGTTAAGGGACTTGACCGCTCAGTATGAAATCGCTGTCTCCGTGTCGGATGCACCAGGGGTTGGTTTTCAGGAAATAGGTATGAAGGCGATCCACCGTCTCAGATGAGGGCTGATCTACGGCCATCTCCAAGAGGTGCAGGACTCCTTTGGCATAATTTCTGAGGGAAAGCTCGGTGTCGCCTGAACCGAGCATCGGCACTTGATCCACCTGGAACTCCGCCAGGGTCGAGGCGCTTTCTGCAAGCTTGTGGCACAGAGAGTGGATAAGCCTGACACCGAGCGCCGGGGATTTTCTGATGACCGCCTCTATCTCTATGTTGGGCAGGCAGAGGACAAGGCATGTTGTGGCAGCCACAACCGTGGCCGAACGCGGGGTTCCCAGGACCGCTCCGATCTCGCCGATGAAATCTTGGCCATTCTGGGCATCGATCGAATTGATCTTCTTCCCTTTAATGAAAACGTCCAGGACCCCCTCCTGCAGGAGGAAAAACCGGGTGTCCACGTCTCCTTCCCGGAGAAGGATGGTCCCCTTCTCTATTGTCTGGTGGTACTGCTCCACATCCTGTCTGCTCATCGTCTATCTCCATCAGAACCATCTCAGATTTCCATCTCCATCCCTTCTGCTGCCAGCGTGACACGACCGGGATCGATCCCCATATGGACGACTTCCCCGTGAATTTTCACTAAAATGCGATCCAGCTCATCATCAGAACGGTTCGGATCGTGATGCGTAAGCACCATTCTTTTGGTGCCCGATTGTTTCATCCAGTCCAGACAGTAATCCCATGACGAATGTCCCCAACCTCGCCTGGTTTCAGGATATTCGTCAGGGGTGTACTGGCCGTCGGCTATCAGCAGATCCGTTCCCCTGATAAAGTCCACAAAACGGCTGTTGGCATCCTCAACCGTGTGATCCATGTCGCCGAAAAGCAGGTCATCGTCCATTTCCAGGTTCTCGCCGCCCCTGTCCGAATCAAAAAGATTGTAGTAAGGTTCGTGATCCCCTGTATAGACCATGGAGACACCGTCCTCAGTTATCTTGTACATAAGGGAACGGATCGGATGGTTGGAAAACTGGGTGGTTACCCGAAGGGTGCCGATCCTGAAGGACGTCTCATTGAGAACGTCGTAGTCAATATCGGCTGCAAGCTGCTGATTGGAAATGGGGAAGAAATCGTACTGCATTTGAGCATCAAAAATATCCTTGAGGCTTTTCGTTTCAAGGTAATGGACCGGCCCCTTGATGCTGACCCTGTTTCCGGGAAAAAAGCATGGCATGAAAAATGGAAGGCCCTGGATGTGATCCCAGTGGGTATGAGAGATAAAAAGATACATGTGAGGAAGGGGGCTGCCTTCTTTCAGGAGATGGAGTCCCAGCGCCCGTATGCCGGTGCCGGCATCCAGTATGATGCACTCGCCGTCTTTTCCCCTCACCTCCAGGCAGGCGGTGTTCCCGCCGTAACGGCAGGTAGAGGAACCGGGTGATGGGATGGAACCCCTGACACCCCAGAATCTGACCTTCATGAGACGCCTCCCTCCTGAAAAAGGTTGAGGAACGCTTCGGCCTTGTCGAGCTGTCCGGGGAGCCGGTTTGCCGCCTGCTCCAGGACTTGGGGGTCCAGACCCATCTCGTCAGACATGTCGCCGGACATTTCTTCGATGACGCTGTTTCCGCTGTCCCCGATGATCCACTGTTTACAGAGATTGTTGCTGATCGTAACCAGGGCCCTTGCACGTGCGTTTCTGTTTTCAGGGACGTCATGATGCCCCTCTATAACGTCAGCCATGGTGTCGTCGAGCTTCCATTTGCGGGCCAGCAGACCGCCCACATGGGTATGATCGCAACCGAAATGAGAAAGTTCTGCAAACGCAAGAGACACGCCGAGTCGCCGGCTTTCTCTGAGCGCCTTCTCGTATCTCGCCGGGTCTGTCTTGATAAGCAAAATCTTACCGATGTCGTGAATAAGGCCGGCCACAAAAAATGCTTCCTGGTCAACCGACGGGACCTGGAGTTCCCTCGCCAGATACTTACAGCAGGCAGCAGTTCCAAGGCAATGTCTCCAGAATGCTTCAGGGTTGAGCGGGGAGCCTTTTCCTCTGGTAAAAAGGGCGCTGATCATGACGGTGGAGATGGCGAGATTCTTGACCGTATTGATGCCGAGCAGCAAAACGGCCTGGGAAAGGGACCGGACCTTTTGTCCAAGGCCGTAGAAGGATGAGTTCACAAGTCTAATGACTTTTCCGGTAAGCACGGGGTCCAGCATAACCACCTTAACCAGATCCCG
>CAZACO010000003.1:0-7470 GCA_964483185.1 uncultured Desulfobacteraceae bacterium | reverse complement strand
TGATTTTTTCGATCAACACATAATAAGGACTTTCCTTGGGAACCACCTCCTTCAAATGCTCGACATACCCCTCAATTTTTTCAAGCGCATCGGCCTGGACTTCGATGATGGTTTCGTAATCTTTCTGCAGTCCAAAGACCTGATCAATCCTTGCACCAAGGGTTCGCAACGTTTTCTCGAGTTGATCCTCTGAAAGATCGTCGAGATTCACCAGAGAACTCAAGATCTGGTTATGAAGCATCTTATAGGTTCGCAACGTATTTTCCGAGTTGATAAAGCGTTTATACTCCAGTATCCTGTCGATTTTCTGTTTAACATCCTTGAGTGAAACCGGCTTCGTTATGTAATCAAAGGCGCCAAGTTTCATTGCCTCCACTGCGCTTTCAACGGTAGCGTACCCCGTCATCATAATCACTTCGGTCCCGGGCATATTTTCTTTTGCGTATCTCAGGAGACTCATCCCCCCTTCCTTATTATCTTCGCTGTCAGGCATATTCTTATCGAGCAGAAAAACATCATACGTGTTTCTTTCCATCAGCGCCAGTGCAGCACCGACCGTGTCTGCAAAATCCGCTCGGTAAGCCAAGCCTTCCATGAAGTCCGCAAGGGTGTCAAGAATCTCTTTTTCATCATCTACAACCAGTATTCTTGCTTCCATTTGGTTTCCTTTCGTTAACAAGATATGCGGTGATCATCGCTGGACCCCGGCGCTGTCCTATGCCGACCCGGACCCTCCATATCTGTTTGCCATCGATTCACTCGAATCCAAGTGATACCGCTTGATTTTTTCTACAAGCGTCGTCCGTTTCAGGCTAAGCAGTTTGGCTGCCTCATTCTTTATCCCTTTGGCTTTCTGTAAGGACTGTAGGATAAGCGCCTTTTCAAATTCGGTTACTGCCGTATTGAGACATATCCCTTCGTCCGTAATCCCCACAGCCGGTTCTTCTAAGGGGACCTCAGCGGTCCCCCGTATCTTACCAGGCAGATCATATGCCTCTATCCTTCCCTCCTGTTTCAATACAGCCAGTCTTTCAACCAGATTCTTGAGTTCTCTAACGTTTCCGGGCCATGGGTAGGCCGATAGGATATGGAGGGCCTCTTTGGAAAAACCTTCAATGTCATAACTATTTTTTTCGCTGATATCCTTGAGAAGATGTTTTGCAAGAAGGGGGACGTCCCGCCTTCGGCATCGCAGGGGCGGCAGGGTCAGGGGAATGACACACAGCCTGTAAAAAAGATCTTCGCGAAACAGGCCCTTTTCAACCTGATCTTCAAGATTTCGGTGGGTTGCAGCGATGACCCGTATATCAACCCGCATGGTCTCATTGCCGCCCACCTTTTCGAACTCTCCTTCCTCTAAGACCCTCAATATCTTTACCTGAAGATCAGGACTCATGTCCCCTATTTCATCTAAAAAAATGGTGCCTTTGTCAGCCTGCTCAAACTTCCCGATCTTATTCCTCAAGGCACCGGTAAAGGCTCCACGGACATGTCCAAACAGTTCACTTTCCAGAAGATTGGTCGGGATGGCCCCGCAATTGATCGCTACGAAAGGCTTTTGAGCCCTAAGGGAGTTCAGGTGGATGGCCTTGGCCGTCAACCCTTTCCCTGTTCCGGTTTCCCCGTAAATCAGGATCGTACTGTCGCTGACCGCGACCTTTTCGGCGATCCTGAGAACCTCCTGGATTTCATTGCTTTCTCCAATAATCCCGTTTCGTTCCATCCGTGTGGCACCATCTTTTTGTCAAAAACGCCACGCTCATTCCTGGGGTCGTCCAGAGGACAGGCAGGGACACCGCGAGGCCATGTCAAGTTTTTTTTCAAAAATACTTTAAAGAAATTAGGGGGACGTGTCAACAAGGAATCTTTTTGAGCGCTTTCCCACAGGTTGAAACGGGATTTTATTCAAACATCGGGTGAACGCTCACCCGTTCCATCTCCCTGCAGCATCGCCCAGGCCGTTTTCTGGCGGGAATAGACGCCCTGCCATATTTCTGACGTGCGTCTTCATCTGTGAGGGATGCATCCGGCAGAGGTGATGGCTAACTTGTTGGACTATAAGGTGATATCTATATCAATGCGGTTTTCCATTCCGGCACGGAAATTGCCTCTTATTGGCAGAATAGACACATCAGGGTGGCTGAAAGTCATCCAGGAAAAGAGATGTTGAGGTTTTGTCCGCAGACATAGGCGGGTCCGAACCCGCATGCCTCTTTTTGAGGTTGAGAGGGTCGGGCGTCCTGGGCCAACGGAGTGACCTATCCTTCCGGGATTCCTTCTGCAGGAGGTAGTATTGGGCAACAGGACACACATCACAACAACCCAGTTCAGCGAGTTATCGCGCCTGGTCTACCAGGTGTCAGGGATCTGCCTGCCGGAGAGCAAGCTTGGGCTACTCAAGGCCAGGATTGCCAAACGCCTTAGGGTCTTGCACATAGACACCGCCAATGAATACATCTCCTTCATCCGACGTGATACCAACGAGTTTGGAAATTTCATTGACGCCATGACAACCAATCACACCTTTTTTTTCAGAGAAAATGGGCACTGTGAATTCATAGTGAAACATATTGACAACTCGAGGCATCTGGACATCTGGAGTGCAGCCTGCTCCAGCGGGGAAGAACCATATTCGATCGCTGTTCAGCTCTTGGATAAATCATATAAATTTCAGATCTATGCTTCGGATATCTCCGATTCTGTGCTCAGAATTGCAAAGAACGGCATTTATCCAAAAGAGCGAGCCGTAAGAGTCCCACCAAGGATATTACACAAATATTTCCAACAGGGCCAGAATACATGGAAAGACCATATAAGGGTGGGGGCCGAGGTAAGAAAATGGACCTCATTCGGTAAACATAACCTGATCAGGGATTCGTCTGCCCAGCGGTTTGACATCATATTCTGCAGAAACGTCATGATATATTTTGACCAAAAGACAAGACAGAAGGTCGTTGACAATCTATGCAAGGCATTAAAATCAAGAGGGTATCTTTTCATAGGGATGTCAGAAAGCCTCAGAGGGATTGACCATCTTCTTAAACCTGTGTCGCCGGGCGTCTACAGGAACAGCCACGCTTTCACATAATCAGAGGTGAACCATGAAAAAAAACGTCAGAGTCCTGATCGTTGATGATTCAGCGATTGTCAGGAAGGTATTGGCAGAAAACCTCTCGCATCAAGTGGGGATAGAAGTCATCGGCACGGCACCCGATCCGTATGTGGCCAGAGATAAGATTGTCCAATTGAAGCCGGACGTCATCACCCTGGATATCGAAATGCCCCGCATGGACGGTTTGACCTTTCTCAAAAAATTGATGAAGTATTATCCGCTCCCGGTCATCATCGTCAGTTCCCTGACGCCAAAGGGAGGGAAGGTGGCTATGGAGGCCCTCTCCTTAGGCGCGCTTGAAGTGGTTTCAAAGCCGTCCACTGCCTATTCCGTTGGGGATATGAGCGTTCAATTATCTAACAAAATTCGGGCCGTGGCCCATGTGGATGTGAAGGCAAAGATGTCCGAAAAAGACTTCAGCGCCCCCACAAAAGCGGTGTTCCGCACGCGAGCCATGACGGCCACGACCAACAAAATCATAGCAATCGGGGCGTCAACAGGCGGGACCGAAGCGCTCAAAACTGTTTTGATGGGGCTGCCTCTCAATTCGCCTGGAGTGGCGGTCGTTCAGCACATGCCTGCTCAATTTACAACCTCTTTTGCTGAAAGGCTCGATTCTCTGTGTGACCTGTCCGTCAAAGAAGCCAAAGATGGGGATGCTATCACGAACGGGAGAGCCCTGATAGCACCGGGTAATTATCATATGCTGCTCAAACGGAGTGGCGCCAGGTATTATGTGCGTGTCAAGGACGGTCCGATGATTCACCACCAGAGACCCTCGGTTGACATTCTTTTCAACTCAGTGGCGGATTATGCCGGTGCGAATGCCGTGGGCATCATTTTGACCGGCATGGGGGCAGACGGTGCGGACGGACTGTTGAAAATGAAAAAGGCAGGGGCAATGACCCTAGCGCAGGACGAAAAGAGCTGCGTCGTATTTGGCATGCCCAAGGAGGCTATCGAACGGGGCGCAGTTGACAAGGTGGTGAGTTTGGATAGGATTGCCCAGACGGCACTTGATATGATTCAACAGTAAGAGAGAGACTTATGGAGAATGGTGTGGATCCTGAAGCGGTCACCGCATTGATCGTGGCGGATGCGAATTGAAAATAACATCACATTACGTGTTGTCCAGCGCCCTTCGGATGGCATCTGCAACATTAGCAATGCTGGCAGGCTTCATGATGAATTCGCTGACACCGATCTCCTTAGCCCGATCTTCGTTGATCAGGTGACCGTACCCCGTACAGATGACGATCGGAATATCAGGGCGAATTCTCAGGATTTCCTTGGCCAATGCTTCCCCGGTCATACGGGGCATGGTCATATCTGTGATGACGAGAGCAAATTCATCAGGCCGCTGGCTGAATAACCTCAGTGCCTTCACCGGACTGGTCTCAATCTCAACCTGATACCCGAGGCCCTCCAGTATCTCTTTGGCAGAATCGGCAATCTCTGGTTCATCGTCGACGAAAAGGATTCGCTCTCTTCCGGTCGGCACCGGTTGGGTGCGCCGGGTCTCAGCCGCGGATGTGTCTTCGATGATCGGCAGGAACACCTCAAATACAGTCCCCTTCCCGGGCTCGCTGTTCACTGTTACAGTTCCGTGGTAGCTTTCAATGATCCCATAGACGACCGACAATCCCAGCCCTGCGCCCTCACCAACCTGCTTTGTGGTAAAAAAAGGTTCAAAAACGCGCTTCATGACCTCCGGTTCCATCCCAACGCCTGTATCCCTCACTCTCAGCCTGACGTATCTCCCTGAGGCCATGCCGAGTGGGAAAGATGCCGTGTCCTTCGAAGCTATATTTTCCAGATCTACCTCCAGGACACCTCCCTTTTCTTTCATGGCATGGTATGCATTGGTGCAGAGATTCGTAACCACCTGATGCAGTTGCGTAGGATCGGCCATGACCAGACCCAGATCGCTGGCGATGTCTGTCTGGATTTCGATGGTCTTTGGCAGGGAGGCCCTCATGAATTTAAGGGTCTCTTTCACAATGGCCCTCATATCCAGGGGTTTGGGGGTCTGCTGGCGCCGGCGACTGAAACTGAGGATCTGCCCTACCAGACCCGATGCTCGCGTACAGGCCCTTTCTATCCTCTTCAGGTTGTTCCGCACCTCGCTGCCGTCCTGGAGAACTTCAAGTGCATATTCTGCGTTGGCCGAGATTATCCAGAGGATGTTGTTGAACTCGTGGGCAATACCGCCGGCAAGGGTTCCGATAGCCTCCATTCGCTGAGTCTGTTGCAGGATTTTTTCAAGTTCTCTTTTTTCCTTTTCGATCTGTTTGAGGTCAGTGATCTCCCGGATCATCAGGAGAGCGGCCCTCTTTTCCTCGTGAAAGGTCGGCGTGATACTCACTTCTACATCCATGGACGTGCCGTTCCTATCTGAAAGGACGGTTTCATATCGCTGCTTTTCCTCATCCCCTGAAAGAAATCGTTCATATAATTCCATGACCTTGGACAACTCATCCGGATGAACATGGTTGAAAAACGGGGTGTCAAGGATTTTCTCTTTTGGTAAACCTAACATATGGGCCAATCGACTGTTGACGAATTTGACCAAGGTATCCTGAATGATGCAGATACCATCGTTGGAGCTTTCAACGATATTGCGATATTTGTTTTCGCTTTCCATTAGGGCCTACTCCGATATCTTATCGCATGAAAAATCTCGATGGCTGTTTCGCCTTCCCGATCCATCTTCACCTGGGCGTGACACGACCCCGGTCCCTTTCAGATGGATACCATCATCGTTTTCTGTGGGCATTTCAAAAAATTCCCGGGGATTTTCAATATGGTTTGACAAATCTTCTCGCATTGATGTTGGTTGTAAGATATTCAACGATACGCCTTCCCTTGTCAAGGGATTTCTGGTTCGATGCAGGGTCCTGCCGCTTCCGGCAAACCGCTTGCGGCGTCGTTCAGGAATTCCCTGAGCCGGAGTTTTTGAGAGCTCGCTCGCCTCCTCAACATCCATAACTCGGAAAGGTACCAGAACATACCGGATAAGCAGGTAAGATATGGGGAATGCGTGCGAAGGGGATCAATGATGTCTCATGCTCTGGGAAGCCCCCCGTCTCTTTTGCTCTTCTCTGCCATTCTGGCTTTCATCTCTTCTCCGTCCAGACCCATCATGATCTTGTAGGCATGATACTTTGTCTTGCAGAAATGATGTATTCGTAAAAAGTCAAAATCTCGCGCAAAGGCGCAAAGCTCGCAAAGTTAACTTGTTAATATTAAAAGATCTTTTCTTGGCGTTCTTGGCGTCTTTGCGAGAAAACATACTTTTTACGGGACCATCAGAAATAGATGTCAAAAGGATGTTCTTTTCCTTCGTTTCTTAAGTTCGCGAATACAATTGAAGGTGCTTTTATGCTTGGCATAATTTTTGCTTACAATTAATTAGAAATTCTTTATTTTTAGCGTAGCTCGCTATTCCAACACCTGCTGGCGCAAGATAAAATGGGGGCGTCATTGAAAGGGGGAGCATCATGTCGCAAGGCTTGGACCTGATTATTGTTGATGATGATCCAGAAGTATGCCAAACGATAACCGACATCATTGAGAGATTTTATGCATGGGGAGATGTGGTCGCCTTTACCAATGCCCGTGAGGCCACGAATTATTGCCTGGCCCAGGAAACGGGCGTGGCGATTTTTGTGCTGGATGTCTTTCTGGAAAACGAGACGGCATTTACATTTCTTGATTCCATTTCAGACAAGTTCTCAATGGCCTTTGAAGATTCGATTATCATTACGGGAAACGCGAGCGATGATGTAGTGAACATCTGCTTGGCATCCGACATCACCCATCTCCTGGAAAAGCCCGTCAGATCCTATGCGTTGCAGCTCGCGGTCAGAGCGATTGTGGGCAAATATATGACGTTCGCCAAAAAGTTGATGTCGGAACCGGCCCTGGCAGAAAAAATATGGAGGATGTAGGCCATTCAGCCAAAACACCTTGTTTTCAACACCTCTCTGTCAACATCGGCGATTTGGGATTAGGTTCCGGTCAGTTTGGAATAACACCTTGCGCGTCAACACACGTAGGGTCCTGAAATATATGAAGGCAGGGTCCCAAGGGACCCTGCCGGGACACGGGAATATAATGTGAAAAGTTAGGTTGTGAACATTAACCAGCCAACTTATTCTTGTTGCTATGACTTATCGGCGATGGGTCATGAAAACTTTATCGATTTTTTTAGAGGTGACATACAGCGCTTCTAAACGCGAGACAGACCGGCATTCACCCCAACGTTGCAAAAGTCGAGGATGGCGCAGATATTAGGCGTCGAGGGTGAAGCTGCCCCGCCCGGGCGGGGCCGTCGAACCCTCGACAATCCTCCAGGC
>CAZACO010000002.1:11433-25462 GCA_964483185.1 uncultured Desulfobacteraceae bacterium | reverse complement strand
CCGAAATCGATCCCCGGAGACACCCCGACCCCCGCCTTTTCAAGGATCTCAAAGGGCAGGAGACGTGCCTGAGGTGACCAGGACACGGTCGGGGCCGATCGTGACACCATATTTGGCCCCATAATATTCGCAGATCGCCCTTTTGGTTATTCCAACCATTAGATCACCTTATTCAGCGAATATTCGATGATCCCCTGTGCCCCGGCGTCCATGAGTTGCGGAATCAAATCCCGGACCACCCTTGCGTCAACAACGGTCTCCACCGACACCCAGTCAGAATTGTACAACCCGGCCACGGTGGGAGCATTCAGACTGGGGAGAATACCGATTATCTTTTCCACATGTTCTTGCGGGAGATTCATTTTCAGGGCTACCATGTTTTCCGCCCTGAGGGCACCTTTGAGCAGGAGGATGATCTGTCCGATTTTGGCCTTTTTCCAGGGATCCTGGTAGGAATTCCGATTGGCGATCAACCGGGTGTTGGTCTCCATCAGGTCATAGATGATCTTGAGGCCGTGGGCCCGGATGGTGCTCCCGGTCTCTGTCACCTCGACTATGGCGTCAGCAAGACCCGAGACCACTTTTGCTTCGGTGGCCCCCCACGAAAATTCGACCTTCACATCGATATCTTTTTCCTCAAAAAACCGCTTCGTGAAATTGACCAGTTCCGTGGCTATTTTCTTTCCCTGAAGATCCTCGAGCCGCTCGATCTGGGAGTCTGCAGGCACGGCCAGGACCCACCGGGCGGGTTTCTGGCTGACCTTGGAATAGACCAGATCGTCCACTGTCACTACATCGGACTCGTTTTCCTCTATCCAGTCCTTTCCGGTAAGGCCCGCATCCAATGTGCCGGATTCAACATACCGGGACATCTCCTGGGCCCGGCAGATGGCGCACTCGATTTCATCGTCATTAATGTCCGGGAAATAGCTCCGGCCATTCACATTGATCCTCCAGCCAGACTTTTCAAAGAGGTGAATCGTCGCGTTTTGCAGGCTCCCCTTTGGGATGCCGAATTTTAATGTATTCATTTTCTGTAAACCTTTTCCGGATCAAATATCCTTTCTCCGACCACCGTTACCTTCCCTTTACGGTCCACCTTCTGATGAAAACAGGTCTCGTACCCTGTGTGGCAGGCAGCCCCTCCCACCTGATCCACCCTGAAAAGAACCGTGTCGTTGTCGCAGTCTGCGTAGACTTCCCTGATGATCTGCACATGGCCGGAAGTGCCGCCCTTGTGCCAGATCTCCTGGCGTGAGCGGCTCCAGTAGTGGGCCTCTCCGGTTTCCAATGTCTTTTCCCATGAGGCCTCGTTGATATAGGCCATCATCAAGACCTTTCCTGACTCATGGTTCTGGGCAATGGCCGGCAGGAGCCCTCCCCCTTTCGAGAAATCGAGTTCAATCTTCTTCTCATCCGTCTCTGACATACCGTATGACCTTTCCGAACAATTTTAAACAAGTGTAAACGTTCATGGGTTCAAGGTTCAGAGGTTCACGGTTATGTTTCTTTCGCTGACCTTGTTTGGACCTAACAACTACTTGATGAAACCTCGAATGACAGTCCTTCTCCATGCGGTATGAATATACATATCCCGGAATGAAGTCTTATTCTAATCCCTCCGCAATCCATAAAAGGCGGGAGCAAAAATTCACGCGAAGCTCCGCTGAAACATGCTTGAAACGTTTTCACGTAAATTGTGAACCTTTGAACCCTGTACCATTAAACCTGTGAACAGATACAAAAAAATAAATTAACACAGACAAAAAAAATATCAAGGTAAAATCAGGGCTCATTCCTCACGATCAGCCGCGAAAGCCCCCGACAACTGACCGCATGCGGCCAGGATATCACGCCCTTTGCTCTTCCTGATAATGGCCGTGAAATGGTGCCTTGTTAAGATGTCTTGAAAATGAAGGATCCTGTCCATGGGAGGGGGCTTCATGTCGGAACCGGGCGTGGCATTTAACGGAATGAGATTAATCTTGGCCCTCAGGCCCGAGAGGAGCCTCGTGAGTCTTAGGGCGTCCCGGTTTCGATCGTTGACGTCATGGATGAGGATATACTCAAAGGTAATCATTCGCCGGTTGGGGAGAGGGAATTCATTGCAGGCCTGTATCAGACGGTGGAGAGGGTATTTCCGGTTGACAGGCATCAGCGCGCTTCGGGTCTCATCATCTGCGGCATTCAGAGACACGGCCAGGTTGACCGTAATATCCTGGCCCAGTTTTCTTATCTCAGGGACCAGACCGCAGGTGGAAAGGGTTACCTTCCGGTGAGAAAAATTCACCCCGTCATCGGCAATCAGATTCCTGAGGGCCTTCATCACCGCATCATAATTGGCAAGGGGTTCTCCCATGCCCATGAACACGATATTTCTCAAGCGGTCAGGGTCTTCCAGGGATCTCTTCACAAGGATGACCTGCTCGATGATCTCCGACGGCCTCAGATTCCTCTTCAGGCCTTGCTTCCCGGTCAGACAAAAACGGCACCCCATGGCACAGCCTGCCTGGGAAGAGATACAGAGGGTGAGATGGTCCCTTTCAGGGATGAGGACCGATTCAATCAGAAGGCCGTCATCCAATTCGAACAGGTACTTGCGGGTGCCGTCTTCGGAGGTTAACGTCTTGACCTCTTTCAGAGGATCAATGACAGCGGCTTCCTTGATAAAGGCCCGGACAGTTTTTGGGAGGTTCCTCATCTCATCACATGAACCGACATACCTCGTCAGGAGCCAGTGCCGGATCTGCCTGCCCCGGTAGGGTTCGAGACCGTTGTCAATGGCCCACGCCTCCGTTTCATCGGCGTTCAGCCCTTTGAGATCTGTCTTCATTTGATTCCTCGCCTGTCACGGCCTGTAACGGTGCGGTCTTCCAGACAAAAAAGTCATTTCCCGGCGTCACCGAAAACCGGACGCCCTTTCCGTCAAATTCAACCCCCCTAAAGCAGGGTGTATATGAATTCATCTGACCCGTGCCAAAGGATAGGGAGGGTCTTGATATCGGATAAATTTATGCGGGTCTTGACAGGAGTGTCTATGAGGACCATATCCGCGGTTGAAGTTGACAGGATAACCGGTAAACATCCTCCGCATGACCGTCGAGATCGGAGCATCCCCGGACCACAACATAAGGCATGATGAACATGTTACAGTCAGTTTATAACATAAAATCGGACTTCCAAAAAGTATTTTTGATAACCGTTCAACAGAATCATCACCCGCAGGCGCTGCGAGCTGAAGGCCGCCCGACGATTTTAGCCAAGGATGGTGAGTCGGATACGGATCACTGACGCTCTCATTTCCGTTGACTTCCGGACCATCTCTGGGTAAATAATAGGCAATATTTCTGAGTGTATTCAACGTACCGGCACTATTTCTAAAGAGATCTTCTCCTTGATCCCTGGACCTTGTTCAACTTTCTGAGTGATCTGCGTTTATCAGCGCACATCAGCGTCCTGAATACGAAGGAGGTATCATCGGGATGAAACAGATGAGACCTGTCTCAATGCTCTTTTTGATCGCAACGGCCGTCTTTGTCTGGAGCGGACCTGCGATCTCAGGCGAAACCCTGGATTTTGCGGTGATACAGCCCGGCCAGCCCGGCACCTCTCAGGAGGCCCGGCCGGTCATGGACGCATTTGCCGCTTACCTCCAGAAAAAAATGGGGCCCGGCATTACAATCAAAGGCTGCTACTTCAACGAACTGGATCCGGCCCTCGATTTTTTACGTCATACGCCACCGGTATGGGGAATTGTCCGCCTCGGCTTCTACTCAGCGCATGCCCGCCGTTTCCGAATAACCGCACTCGCATCCACCCGTCCCGGAGGATACGATACGGATATCTGGCGTCTTGTTGTGGGCAGGGATGGGCCTGACGACTGGAAAGCCCTTCGGGGAAAGGTTATGGGAAACATGCTTTTTGAGACGGATGCATCAGCCTGTCTCCTGTTCGGTGTGCCGCCTGCACGGTTGCCGTTTACCTTGGCCGGCACATTTCGTCCGCTTCGCTCCCTGAGGAATGTGATCAAGGGAAAAGCAACCGGAGCCGTGCTGGACAGGTCCCAGTATGAAGCCGTCAAGGCATTGCCGTTGGGCAAGGACATCAAAGTGGTACACACATCCAGGGATCTCCCCACAAGCCCTGTGGTCTGGTTCGGGACCCCTGATGACAAGGCAAAACGCCTGACCTCGATACTCTTAGGCATGAAAGAGGATAGAGATGCCGAAACCCTGCTCAAGCTCCTCCAGACCGACGGCTTTGGACCGGCAGACACGACCCTGCCTGAATTCATGCGGGGTGAAAACCCGTCTGTTTGTTCTCCATAGCCTGTTCATTTTTTTATTGGCCTTAGGGGCATGCTCTCACATGTCTGACGCGGGGTTCCATAAGGTCGATGAGGGGACAGGTGGGGCCATCAAAGAGGCCGGTTTCCCTGTCTGCGCCCCCTGCACCCGTGACGAGGCCCGGGGATGGGCCGCGAATGCTGAAAAGGATGGTTCGTCGGCCCTGAGGGCTGCAAGCTGTTATGCGTTTTTGGTGAAGCAGGGAGCCGATAAGGGATCGAGGCTTTCCGACGCCAAAAGGGGCCGACAGCTGGCCGAGACGGGTGTAAAACTGCTTCCGGAAAGCGGGCAGGCCCATTACCTGTACGCATATCTCACCGGATTAGAGGCTGAAAATGACGCCCTGCGCGGTCTTGAATTGGTCCCGATGATTGAGCGTGAGGCACGGATCGCTTCTGAACTGGACCCCTCGGTAGATCACGCCGGGCCCGACAGGATGTTGGGAGAATTATATCTTCGTGCTCCAGGCATGCCTGTCAGCATCGGTGATGTGGAAAAGGCCGTGGCCCATTATCAGCGGGCCTTCGACATAGCCCCCGGATATGCTGAAAATCAACTGGGGCTGGTGGAAACCCTCTTGGAGGCGGGTGAGGTCAAAAAAGCTTGCACACATCTGCATGAGCTGTTATCAAACATCCCGCCTGTCCGGTCATCAGAGGTGACCTGGCGTAAGGCATTGGGACTGCTGAAGCGATTGTGCACCCAGAGGGATGCTGAATGATAGACGGGTTTTTCCCGGATTGAATTGTTGAAATCTGCAAAACAGGTTTCATCCACCTAAGGTGAATGGTTCCAGGTTCAGGGTTTAAGGTTCAAAGGTTATAGTCTGAACCCTGAACCGTGAACGCTGAACCGCTTAACCCAGGTTCTATATGCCAGAGACCAAAACAGAGGGCGATAAGATATCGGGCGGAAATGGGGGAGATGTGACCCTGGTCACGGGTGCTACCGGATTTGTAGGATCAGCCGTTGTCCGCCAGCTCATTCGATCAGAGCACAGGGTGAGGGTTCTTGTTCGTCCAACCAGCGATCTCAGGAACATCGAAAACCTCCCGCTCGACATCGTTACCGGCGATCTCACCGACCGCGTTTCCCTGGAAAGGGCACTGGACGGGTGTCAATTCTTGTTTCATGTAGCCGCAGATTACCGGTTATGGGTCCCTGAACCCGAAGAGATGTATGGAAGCAATGTCGGCGGCACCCGGGAAATCATGCGGGAGGCCATGAAAGCCGGGGTCCGGAGGATCATCTATACAAGCAGTGTGGCGACCTTGAAACTCAATAGGAATGGACAGTTGACAGATGAAGGCTGTACAGGTTCATTAGGAGATATGATCGGGCACTACAAACGCTCGAAGTTCTTGGCCGAGGCCGTTGTCTTAGAACTCGTTGAGAGGCAGGGTCTGCCGGCGGTTATCGTGAATCCTTCAACCCCTGTGGGGCCCCGGGACGTCAGGCCGACACCGACGGGTCGCTTCATTGCGGATGCTGCGGCAGGCCGGATGCCTGCTTACATCAACACCGGGCTCAATGTCGTTCATGTGGACGATGTGGCCAAAGGCCACCTTCTGGCCCTGAGGCATGGGAAGATAGGGGAACGCTACATACTCGGCGGGCACAATATGACCCTGAAAGAGATCCTCCTGGAAGTCGCCTCGATCGCGGGACATACACCGCCGCGCGTTCGCATCCCCCGCAGGCTCATCCTGCCCATCGCCATCCTTTCGGAGGCCTGGGCACGCTGCGCCTGCAAAGGGGAACCCCGGGTGACCCTGGTTGGGGCAAGGATGGCCATGAAGAAGATGTTTTTTTCATCTGAAAAGGCGGCGCGGGATCTGGGTTACACATCCCGACCGGCACGGGCCGCCCTGCATGATGCGGTGCGCTGGTTCCGGCAGAACGGTTATAGTTGGGAACCGGGTCGGAAGAGAGAGATGAACTAAGGGCTCGCTCAAAAATAACTTCACATTTTTACATCTCAGCTCCAGGCCATCTTCGGCCGCTGCTCAATCGTGAAGTCCTCGAAATAGTCCACTATTCCTGTGGCTTCACTCAATCGCAGCAGCCAAATCTGACCCAAATCTGAGCGTCAATTCTGCGAAGTTATTTTTGAGCGAGCCCTAATGATGTTGATTTGAGTGCCTAAAGTAACTAAAGTTTAAAGTGCCTAAAGTTAAGGAACTTCGTTTCATTTTACAAATGATGGGTTTCTCAGGATCTGCGCGCCACATCCGACCCAGGGCCTCGGGTAATATGGGGTCAAGGATTCAAGCTTAGCCAAGGTCTTGATCAAAGACCGTATGCCATTTGAAAATGCCAGATATTACCTTTAACTTTAGTCACTTTAGTCACTTTAGGCACTTTAGTTCACTTTAGTTCACTTTAGTTCACTTTAGTCACTTGTAATTTCAGGATAGCATTGTGAGCATACCATTGATTCAAAAGGCGCGCATCGGCGCCTACATTTTCAGACAGAGACTCTGGGGAAATGGCCGGTTTCCACTGGTCCTCATGTTGGAGCCCCTGTTCCGCTGCAACCTCCGATGCAAGGGATGCGGCAAAATCGGCTACCCGGACGAGATCCTCAACAAGATGATGACCCCTGACGAATGTGTGGCCGCGGCCCAGGAGTGCGGTGCGCCGGTCGTTTCCATCGCCGGCGGGGAGCCGCTGCTTCACCCCCAAATCGCTGACATTGCCAGACGACTGGTTGCCCGCAAGAAGTTTGTATATCTGTGCACCAATTCGTTACTTGTGGAAAAGCGGATCAGGGAATTTGAGCCTTCCGCTTATCTGACGTTTAATGTCCACGTGGATGGTCTCCATGAACGGCATGATGAAAGGGTCTGCCTCAAAGGGGTATTTGACAAGGCCGTGGCCGCTATTCGCCTCCTTGTCTCGAATGGCTTTCGGGTGACCACGAACACCACTTTTTTTAATGGGGAGACCGCGGAGGGGGCCGGCAGGCTCTTTGATCTGTTGACCTCGCTCAGGGTCGAGGCGATGACCATCGCCTCGGCGTTCAGCTACGAAAATGCATCGGACCAGGAAAACTTTTTCAAACGGGATGAGGCCGTTCGACTATTCCAGTCTATTTTCGAATTGGGAAAAGGGAAAAGCTGGCGGTTTAACCACAGTAGCCTCTATCTTGATTTCCTGGCAGGCAACCAGGATTACGCCTGCCTCCCCTGGGGCAATCCGACCCGTAACATATTTGGTTGGCAGAAACCCTGTTACCTTCTGAATGACGGCTATGCGCCTACCTTTAAAGAATTGATGCAGAATACGGACTGGTCCAGGTACGGCGTGGGTAAAGACCCCCGCTGCACCCACTGCATGCTCCACTGCGGGTTTGAGCCGACCGCAGTCATGGACTCGGCAAAGCATCCGGCCAAGGCCCTGAAGGTCAGTTGGCGGGGCGTAAACGGAAAACCATTTCAACAAGGATAACAACGAATGGAACAGGCGATTGAAAGTGAAGAGATGCATTATGAAGGGACCTGCATCAGACCGCCCAGCGAGGCATACAGTATCCTGCTCCAGGTAACGGTCGGATGCTCCCATAACAAGTGCACGTTTTGCGGAACCTACAAGGATAAGAGATTCAGGATCAAAGACGATCGCATGATCTTAGGGGATATCCTGTTCGCGTCCAGATACATGAAACGGCAGGACAGGGTGTTTCTGATGGACGGGGACGCCCTGATCATCCCCCAAAAGCGGTTGATGTGGATCCTGGATCGGATCAGAGAACACCTCCCCTGGGTGAGGAGGGTAGGGGCCTATGCCAATGCAAAGGGCATCAGGATGAAAACCCCGGAGCAACTGACGGACCTCAAGAACAACGGGCTGGGCATCCTATACTTGGGTGTTGAGACCGGGGATGACGTTTTGCTGAAAAAGATCAGGAAGGGATCGAGCCCGCAGCACCTGATCGCCATGGGGAGGAAAGTCAGAGAGGCGGGCATCAAGCTCTCGGTGACCGTTTTATTGGGGATCGCCGGCAGGGAGCGGTCCCTTGAGCATGCCAGGGCCACCGGTGAGCTCCTGAGCCGGATGGACCCCAATTACGTGGGGGCACTGACCGTGATGTTGATACCGGGAACCCCGCTTCATGAAGAATACCTCAACGGCGCCTTTGAGGTCCCGACCGAGAAGGAACTGTTGCTTGAATTAAGGGAGATGATCGCCCATACCCACCTGAGCCGGGGCCTCTTCTTTTCCAACCATGCCTCTAATTATCTGCCCATAAAGGCACGGCTGCCAAAGGGAAAACAGGAGGCCCTTGACCAGATAGACAGCGCGTTGAAGGGGGACATAGCTCTCAGGCCGGAGTGGATGAGGGCGCTCTAATCAAGATAACCGTTCACAGGTTCAGGGTTTCCCGCTGAAGCGGGATTCAGGGTTAAGGACAAAGACCGTATTGAAGACCCGAAGTCCTCGTTACCAACGCTCATTTTCCCAAATAATTGTCAATTTGGCTCCAAATGTTGAATTAGGTCTGATGAAGCTGACCCTTTTCACGTGAATACACATGCGAAATGCAGTCCGGGGATGAAGTCCGGGGAAGAGAATGGAACCTTGAACCCCTGAACCTTTGAACCCGTGAACGCTTACCTAATCAAAGATCGCTTTCACGAAATCCGTGGGGTTAAAGAGCCTGAGATCGTCGATCTTTTCGCCGATCCCGATAAACTGGATCGGGATGCCGAGCTCCCGGGAGATGCCAACCACAATGCCGCCCTTTGCCGTGCCGTCCAATTTCGTGAGGACCATGCTGCTGACCCCCAATGCCTTGTTGAACATCTCGGCCTGTGAGATGGCATTCTGACCCGTGGTCGCGTCCAGGACCAGCCAGACCTCATGGGGAGCCCCCGGAAGTTTGCGGCCGATCACCCGGTGGATCTTCTGAAGTTCCTCCATCAGATTGATCTTTGTATGAAGCCGTCCGGCCGTATCCACAAGGACCACGTCAACCTTCCTGGCAGCGGCAGCGGTCAGGGCATCGAAGGCAACGGCCGAAGGGTCGGCGCCCGGCCCCTGTTTGATAATGCCGGCCCCCACCCGTTCACCCCAGATGCTGAGTTGTTCGACGGCGGCCGCCCGGAAGGTATCGGCTGCCGCCAAGAGGACCTCTTTCCCCGCAGACCTGAAACGATGGGCCGCCTTCCCGATGGTCGTGGTCTTCCCGACGCCGTTTACACCCACAACCATGATGACGAGCGGCTCTCCCGGCTTGGGGAGCGGATGGTCCACTGCCTCAACGTCTAGAAACGCCAGCATCTGGTCCCTGAGGGCGAGCTTCAGCTTCAGAGGATCCCTGAGCTCTTTTCTGGCCACCCTTTCCTGGACAGAACCAATCAGTTCCTGAGTGGTGGCCACACCGATATCCGACGTAAAAAGGATCTCCTCCAGATCGTCCAGGAGATCCTCCGTGATCTCTTTTTTACCCAGAAAGAGGCGGTCCAATCTCCCCGCGAAAGAAGACCGGGTCTTTGAAAGCCCCTTTCGGAGCCTCCCGAAAAAACGCTGCCCCTGGTCCGCATCCTTGCTTTCAATTACAGATGGTTCACGGGATTCCTCCTGATCAGCCTGGGCGTTCCTGTTTTCTTTCTCCTTTTTCCTGTTAAAAAATGCCAACGGCCTGTCCCTCTCTATTGAATAGCGTCAAGACCCCGGTCTGAGCCGCCATTTACATTGACGGAGACCAGCTTTGACACCCCATGTTCCTGCATCGTAATCCCGTAAAGACGATCCGTAATCTCCATGGTCTTACGGCTATGGGTCACCATAATGATCTGAGACGCCCGTCTGATCTCCCTCAAAAGGCTATTAAACCGGTCGATATTGGCCTCATCCAAGGGGGCGTCCACCTCGTCAAGGAGGCAGAACGGACTCGGCTTGATCATATAGATGGCAAAAATCAGGGCCATAGCGACCAGGGCCTTTTCCCCGCCTGAAAGAAGTCCCATATGGCTCAATTTCTTCCCGGGTGGCTGGACCTCCACCAGGACCCCGCTTTCCAATGGACGCGACTCATCCAGTAATCTCAGGCCGGCCGTGCCCCCGTTGAACAGGATGGGGAAGATCTCTTTCAGTTTTGCATCCACGTCCTGAAACGTCTCTCTGAACTTCTCGAGAGAGGTCCTGTTGATCTTTCTGATAGCGGTCCTCAACGATTCGATGGAACCGATCAGGTCCTCTCTCTGGCCCACGATGAACTCGTGACGCTCCTTGAGCGCTTCAAGCTCTTTGATGGCGGTCAGGTTCACTTCTCCGATCTTCTCCCGCAGCCGCTTCTTCTGCTCAACCCTTTCCTCGGCCTCTGCCCGGGAGAAGTCCTCCTGCAGGTGCGATCGGTAAATCTCGGGGAGATCCAGATTGAATTTCTCCTTTATCACTTCAATCAGATGATTCATCTTGAATTGAATCTCAGAGTGTTCCATCTTCGCCGTGTTGATGCGCTCCTTGAGGTCATCCACCTCCCTCTTCAGTTCCTCCTCACGCCTTTCTTCCTCTCTGATCTTGGCCTGGAACTCCCTTCGCTCCAGGTCGGCCCGGTTCATATCCGCTTCGGCCTTTTGCAGCCTGTCATAAAGGCCTTTCAGTTCTTCCTCCAGTCCCTCCTTGCGTCTCTGGCAATCCTCGCGTTTCTCCAGGCCCGAAGCGATGTCCTCTTCGATCTTCCTGAGTCGCTCAAGGGAATCGTCGACGTAACTGTCCAGCATTCCCATCTCGCGAACAGCGCTCCGTTCCCCTTCCTCTGAAATCCGCAGATCTGTCTTGATCCTTGCCACGTCTTCCCGGCATTGCTCAAATTCTTCTTCCGCTTCTCTCAGTTCCACTTCCTTTTCCCGGAAAAACGCCTCCTCTTTCTGCCGCTTGGTCTTACGCTCGTTGAGCTCATCTGCGAGCCTCAGGAGGTCCTTTTCATGTTTATTCCGTTCAATCTCTTTCCGTTTCAGATCATCGGATATCTTCCCGGACATCTTTTCCAACTGATCCAGTTCCTGGCCTAGGCGAAACAGGACCTTGTCAAGCTCGTTGATCTCTTCCTGACAGGCCCACCGATCCTCTGTCAGACCATCGAGGACACCCCGTTTTTCCTCGATCCGGGCAACGATCTCTTCGAGTTTGGCCTGCAACTCATCAACCCTGGTTTGATGCCTGACAGAATCCTCTTTCAACTCGGCCATCTCCCGTTTCCTGATCAGAAGCCCCCGGGAACCGTGTGTCGATTTTCCGCCGCTGATGATGCCCCTTTTGTCCACCATGTCCCCGTCAATGGTGACGAAACGCATCCCGCACCCATGGGTGCCAGGCAGGTCCCGGGTCTGTTCCCAATCGGAAACGGCCGTGTCCAGGTCCTCCACAATCGCTGTGTCGGCGAGCAGGGCGTCCATCAGGGGTGCATATTTCGGCGAGGTGGAAACGTAGTCGAGCAAAGACGGAAATCCCGGAGCTCTCTCCCGGTCCCCTGCCGCTCCCCTGACGCTGCTGACCGGGGCAAAACTGCTCCTCCCTTTTGCCCGTTTTCTCAGATACTCAACAGCCTCTTTCCCATCCCCCTGGGTTTCCACGAGCACATACTGGAGCTTGTCGGCCAGGATCGCTTCAACGGCCCGTTCATATATCGGATCGACCTGGATGACATCGGCCAAAATGCCCAAGATGCGACCCTCTTTCAGGGGGCCAAAGTCCTTTGCCTTCATGATGGTTCTGACCCCCATCTGGTACCCTTCAAAATTCTCTGTCAGGGCTTCCAGGCTGGTGAGTCGAGACTGGCACATGTTCAAATCCGATTCTGCTGATTTCAGGTCCGATTCAACGTGCCTCTTTACCATCTCCAATTCTTTTGAACCGGCGGTTAGAGCCTCCATGGCGGCCTCGATCTCTTGCAGCCTTTCTCCCGTCGCCTCACGGACCATCCGTTTTCTTTCCGAGGCCCTGACGATCGTCTCTTTCCTGGCGCCGATCTCTGCCAACTCGTTTTCAAGCCTGGACCGGCTGTCCGAAATCTGCTCAAGCAACCTGTTCAGATATCCGGATTCATGATTCAGCCCGACTTCCCTGTTTTCCCCGGCGCTCAGCTCTGATCTGGCCTTTTCATAGCCTTCCCTGATCTCCTCCAGCACCCCTTTCCTGGCGCTCACCCGCTCATCCTTGACAGAGATCTCCCTTTCAAGCTCAGAGGACTTCTTCTTTATACGTTCCCTCTCTGCCTCTATCTGCGCTCTCTTGCCTTTGAGCTCTGTCAGCCGTACCTTGAGCGCTTCCTGCTCAGCCATGAGCCGGACCTTCAACTCCCCTATCATCCGCATTTCCTGTGCCAGCGATTCGACCTCCCCCTCCTTTCTGTGGACCCTGTCACTGAAACGGAGGTGGTCTTTCCTGTACACGGACAGGCCTGCATCCTTTTCATCCAGTTCCAGATTCATTCCCTCTATCAGGGCGCGGATCTGGGACATCCGTGTTGACCTGCTGATCTCATCCCGCACCAGTACCTCTGTGGAATGCTCCCTTTTTCCCGATTCCTCTTCCAACTGACAATAGGCATTGCTGTACAGGTTGATCTCCAGATCCCGAATTTCTTCACTGAGGGCCTTATAGCGCCTCGCCTTGGCAGCCTGCCGCCTGAGGGACCGCATCTGGCTCAGAATCTCACCCAAGATATCTTCCACCCTCTGGAGATTGGCCTCGGTAAGCTCTATCTTTCTCTGCGATATCTCCACCTTTTTCCGGTACTTGGTAATTCCCGCGGCTTCTTCCAGCATGACGCGCGTCTCTTCGGGCTTCTGGTCTATGATAGACCCGATCTGGCCCTGCCCGATAATGGAGTAAGACCTGTTGCCCAGACCCGTATCCATGAATATCTCTTGAATATCCTTTAGCCTGCAGGAAACATTGTTGATCAGGTATTCGCTTTCCCCGGACCGGTACAGACGCCGGGTCACTGAGAGCTCCGGGGACTGTGCAAATGCAGGAGGAAATGAGCCGTCTCCATTTTCAAACAGGAGGGAAACCTCTGCCATTCCCAAGGGTTTATAATTCCCGGCGCCGCTGAATATCACATCTTCCATCTTGCGGCCCCGTAGCTGTTTGGGGCTCTGCTCCCCCATGCACCATCGTATGGCATCAACGACATTGCTTTTGCCGCAGCCATTCGGCCCCACAACACCACTGATCCCCTCCGGGAATGTGATATCGAGCTTTTCCATGAAGGATTTAAAGCCGAGGATGGAAATTTTCTTGATTTTCATAATGTCCTCCCTTGGGTCCGAGCATCCCTCTCAACAGAGAAAAACGTCAGTCAAAACCCGTGAAAGATCATTTATCATATTGCCACAGGTTTGTAAAGAAAAAATACCATATAATGTGTAAGAAAATCTCAGGGCACCAATATGTGGTGCGATATATCCGTTATCTGGAATGATATTGACAACATTGCCATTAAATTTTTATTATTCTGGATATTGGATGATGGATATTGGATGATGGATGTTGGACACTGGATACTCGATACTGGATGACCAAGCGCTTATGGCCCGCTCAAAAATAACTGAGTTTCCTGACCTGTGACGCCCGACTTCCGACCTCTGGTCCCTTGAGCCTTGCGCCTTGAGCCTTATATGTATACCGTCCCTTTTGGAAATAATCATCTGAGTTTTGATCTGCCTGCCGGG
>CAZACO010000002.1:0-11333 GCA_964483185.1 uncultured Desulfobacteraceae bacterium | reverse complement strand
TATGTATACCGTCCCTTTTGGAAATAATCATCTGAGTTTTGATCTGCCTGCCGGGATGAAGGGCACCATAGCGGCATCCCTGAATGCAAAACCGCTGAGCGACCTGGAAGGGGCCATTTCAAAGGCCCTCGCCGGACCGGTTCACTCGCCGCCCCTCTATTCGCTTGCAAAACCCGGGGACAGGGTCTGTATTGTCTTTACCGACATTACCCGGGCAAGTCCCGACCACCTGCTGGTCCCGGCCATGCTCAGGGACTTGGCGTCTGCCGGCATTCCGGATCACCGGATCACCCTCCTCTGCGGTGTCGGCCTTCATCGACCCAGTACACCCGAAGAAAAGGTGATCAAGTTGGGCCAAGAGGTTGTGGATCGGTACCGGGTTATCGATCATCATGCCGAGGACCCGGACGCCTTGGTGGACCTGGGAAAGACGGAAACCGGCATTCCCTTGACCGTCAACCGGCTGGCCTATGAGGCCGACCTCTTGATCGCCACCGGTATTGTGGAGCCCCACCAGTTTGCAGGCTATTCGGGCGGGCGGAAGACTGTGGCAGTGGGTGCGGCCGGTGAGGCGATGATTGCCTACACCCACGGCCCCACGCTCATGGACCATCCGGGCACGCGGCTTGGAAACATCGATGGCAACCCCTTTCATGAGGCAGTCACCGAGGCGGCGCGACGCGCGGGTCTCAAATTCATCCTCAACGTGGTCCAGGATGAAAAGAAGCGGCCAACGGCCGTGTTTGCAGGCGATCCGGAGGCCACCTTCCAGAAGCTGGTCAGCGAGGCCCGAAACCTCTATGAGGTCCCGATCCCGAGGCAGTATGACGTGGCCGTGGCCGGCGTGGGGTTCCCCAAAGACGCAAACATCTACCAGGCGTGCCGAGCCGCCAGCTACCTCTTTTTCGCCCCTGTCCCGGTGGTAAAAGAAGGCGGTGTGATCATTGTGCCGGCGCCCACACCCGAAGGGACCGGAAAAGGGACCGGAGAGAAGCGCTTTTTCCAGAAGATGCGGGACGCCGCAGACATGCCTTCCCTGCTGAAAGAGATGCGCGCGACCGGTTACCCGCCGGGGGCCCAGCGTGCCTTTATCATGGCCAAGGTCCTGGAAAACGTCGACGTCATTGTTGTGGGTTCCGAAACCCCTGATATCATCCGCCAGGTCCATATGATACCGGCGGACAATATGGAAACCGCCTTCCGCATCTCCGCCCAAAAGATCGGCAGGGCGGATCTGGACATCCTCATCGTCCCCCATGCCCTGCTGACGCTCCCGATCGTCTCATAGGCGCTTAACGCATCAAATAGACAGGTTATGGATGATGTTACAGGTTATGTATTGGGGGTTGGGAGTTATGGGTTAAGAGGTACCGCTAATCTGAGTGCCTAAAGTGCCTAATCCCGCCGCGGCGGGATTAAAGTGCCTAAAGTTAAGGAACTTCGTGTCATTTTGAAAAAGATGGTTTTCTCAAGGTCTGTGCGACACATCCGACCCAGGGCCTCGGGTAATATGTCGTCAAGGACTTCGACCGTCCTGTCAAGAGACTCGGTAGCAGTTTGCTTCGCCAAGGTCTTGATCAAGAACCGCATGCAACTTGAAAATGTCAGATATTACCTTTAACTTTAGTCACTTTAGCTCACTTTAGTCACTTTAGTTCACTTTAGTCATTTTAGTCACTTTCATCCTGGAGGCACATCATGGATCTGTTGAAAGCGATCGAAGAGAGAAGAAGCACCCGGGCCTTTCTTGAAAGGCCCGTTGAACACGAAAAGATAGAATCCCTCATCCGTTTTGCCACCCAGGCCCCATCGGCCATTAATCTTCAACCCTATGAGTTGACCGTTGTATCGGGTGAGGAAAAACAACGGCTGAGCAGGCTTTTGGTCAAGCGGATGAAGGAGCGGAACATATCGTGCGGACCCGGCGCGAAAAGCCCCCTTCCGGAATATTTTGTGGAGCGGGAGCGAGGGCTTCTCAATACGATCCGGCCCAATCTGCCCGAGCAAACCCCTTTTCAGGACTTCATCAACGAGGGGAGCTGCAATTTTTACGGTGCGCCGACCGCCATCATCATCACCATCGACCCGGTGTTTTCAAGTGCCAGGCTCGCCGACATCGGCGTTCTGGTCGGTTACCTGGTCCTGAGCGCCCACGCCCTCGGACTGGGGACCTGCCCCATCGGCCTGATTACGGCATTTGATGACGACATCAGAGACTCGTTGAGTATCCCGGATGACAAAAAGGTCGTGATCGGCGTGGCCGTCGGTTACCCGGATCCCGAGTCTCCCATCAATCGCTCAAGATCCGACAGGGTACCCCTGGACGATCTGGTGAGATGGCGGGAGTAAGATGTTAGATACTTGATACTGGATGTTCGATATTGGATGAAAATCGTGAAACGTGACGCATAATGCGTGAAACGCGAGTCTGCAACTTTAGTCACTTTAGTACCTTATTGCCTGGTTTTCTGTCCCAAAAAACAAGAAAATGTATTTGTAGCTCTGTATGATCCGTCTCATTTAATCACACGAAGCCACGAAGAACACAAAGAAAAAGACGTTTTTCGGTTCGTTATAATAAATCCTTTGTGGCTTTGTGTGAGATATTTTTGGTTGCGGTTATCCGCGTCAGTCACTTTAGCTCACTTTAGTCACTTTAGTTCACTTTAGTCACTTCTCCTGGATGCCGAATGCCGAATGCTTTTAAAGAGCGCCCCCCAAGAATAGGGGTGGCCTTTTCCTCGGGTTTTTTCGGGTTCTTCGCCCATGCCGGCGTCCTGGCCGCCATCAGGGAGTCCGGCATCGAACCGGCGGCCTATTCAGGGGCCAGTTCAGGGGCTATTGTGGCGGCCATGGCCGCGTCGGGGATGCATAACAGTGCCATCAGAGATATGCTGTTCAGCCTAAAAAAGAGCGATTTCTGGGATCCTGACCCCTGGCATTCTGTCCTGTCAAGCGCCTTCCGGCTCTTCAGAGGCTACACCGGATACCTCAGGGGTGATAGATTCGCCCGTTTGCTGGAAAGACTTCCCGCACGAATGTTTGAGGAATGCGACAAACCCCTGGCCATCTCAGCCACGGACCTGACCCATAGAAAAGAGGTTATTTTCACCGACGGGGATCTGATCCGGGCGATTCAGGCCTCCGGGTCCGTACCGGTCCTCTTCAAACCGGCAAAAATCAGCGGCTCCCTCTACGCGGATGGCGGCATTACCGGAAAGGCCCCTCTGGAGGCCCTGGCCAACCTCTGTGAACTGGACCAGATTTTGGTTCATCTTATTCCCTCTGGCAACCTGAAAGAGGCAAGGCACGGCTTCCTGAAAAAGCGGTTCACCCCGTGGCATATCCAACACTTAGCCGTGAATATCGCCCGGCAGAAGGCCTATCAGAAAGAGGTGGAGCTGGTGCAGTCACGGGGACTGGACGTCATAGAAATAAAAACCGAAACAGTTCCCGTGAGCCCCGACAATCTGGACAAAGGCCCTGAGGCATATGACATAGCCAGGGCATCCGCTTTGAAGACCTTATCGGAGTAAGGGGCCCCAGCAATGGCCTATCTCGCTTTCAATATTTTCCTCAATTTCCGTGACAGCTCTTCCATCTTGAACGGCTTCTGGATAAAACCGTTACACCCCCGGTTCAATATGTCGGTAGCCTGCCCGTTGACGCTGTAGCCGCTGGACAACAGCGTCCTGACGTGGGGATTGATTTCCTTCAATCTGTCGTACGTATCCCCGCCCGTCATATCCGGCATGATCATATCAAGGATGACCATGTCGATCTGCTCCCTGTTTTCTCGGTAGATCTCAAGGGCCTCTTTACCGCCGATGGCCGTCAACACCTGGTATCCCAGCTCCTCCAACAACTGTTCCCCAACGTCAATAATCATCTCTTCGTCATCCACTAAAAGGATGGTTTCAGAGCCTGTCCGGACATCCTCATGCAAGGCCTTTTCCCGAACCACTTCAGATTCAGATGCAGGCAGATAGATATTGAACGTGGTCCCCTCGCCCTTTTCACTGGTGGCGTTGATGAACCCGCCATGATTTTTGATGATCCCATACGCAGAAGCCAGGCCCAGCCCCGTACCTCTGCCTTTCTCTTTGGTGGTAAAAAAAGGATCGAAGATCCTAGCCAATATCTCTTTGTCCATTCCGATTCCCGTATCTGTAACGGATATCTTGACGTATCTTCCCGGCTCAATTAAAAACGGTTTGACAGAATTTTCGTCAAGGATCACATTCTCAGTCTCCAGATACAGCTCACCGCCCCCGGGCATGGCCTGCCATGCATTGACATAGAGGTTCATCAGGACCTGATCGATCTGGCCCGGGTCTACCTCCACCGGCCATATCTCTTCCTGGAATTTTGAATGGATGGTGATTTCCTTTTTAGTCCTACCGAATAGGGTTGAGTTCCTGTGGATCAGGTCATTGACATCGGTCGCCTTTACTTCATATTTACCACCCCTTGCAAAACCTAATAGCTGCTTCGTCAATTCTGCGGCATTTTTCACATATGTTTCGATCCCTTTGAGATGCTCAATATTAGAATGGGAGGCCTCTTTATCCATTAGCATCAACGAGGTACGTCCCTGTATCCCCATAAGAAGGTTGTTAAAGTCGTGGGCAATGCCCCCGGCAAGGGTGCCCAAGGACTCCATCTTCTGTGCCTGTTGGAGTTGAGATTCGAGCTTTTGTTTTTCTTTCTCGGCGAGTTTCCGGTCGGTTACATCCAGGGCAATGCCGCGAAACCCTATGGGCTCCCCTTCTCGATCTTTGTTCAGATATGCGGATATTTCCACATGCCGGATGCTCCCGTCTTTCCGGATGGTCTCCAGTTCAATATTCCTGGCAGGTCTTCCTGTCTGATAGACCTGGTTGAAGGCCCTGAATATCTTTCGGGCGGTCGCGTTGCTCATGAATTGTCTGTTATTCATCCCCGTTAACTGATCTCGAGGCATATCGACGATTCTGCTGAATGCTTCATTGAAAAACGTCAGTTTTCCGGCAAGATCAACCTCATAGTACCCTTCTTCCATGTTTTCAAGGATGGTGCGGTACTTGGCCTCACTCTCCCGCAGGGCCTCCTCGGCCACCCTGCGGCCGGTGATGTCTCTGATAATGGCCAGGAATTCATCCTCCCCGAATGGGACATATAAGGCCTCCCGATAAAATTTTTCCCCTTTAAGCTCCAAGGAATATTCGTGTCTCGCCACGTTCTTGGTCTTCAGGGCCGTTAAGGCAAGTGTCAATCGTTCTGAAACGACCTCGTCCGGCATAAAGTCATGCATCCTTTTCCCAACGGCACCCTCAGTAACAGGGGAGAGGAAGCCCGTTGGCGACTTCATGAACGTGTATATCCCCTCTCTGTTAAAACGGAAGATCATGTCCGGCACCACGTCCAGCAATGCCCGGGTCGTTTTTTCGCTTTCGCGCAGGGATGTCTCCCTGGATGCAATGGCCTTGGCCATTATCCCGAAATCTTCCGTCAGCTCATCGATCTCCGGGTAGCTTTTTGGCTGCGCCTGAAAAATATAAACCCCTTCCGTGATCTTTCTTGCATCCGAGATCAATTGTGACAGAGGCCTTAATGTCCTTTTCACACGGACGAGCGCCACGATCAGGGCCAGAATGACGGCCATGGCAATCCCGATCCAGAAGATGTTTCGCACGTCATCTATGGGCGCAAATGCCTCGTTAATGCCTTCGGAAACCACTACCGGCCACCGGGTTTCGGGGACAAGGGTGACGCTCAGAAGCGTTTCCTCTCCGTTGCACCTGACCCGGTAGGTCCCTTCGATCCCTGCAAGGGCCTGACGAATGCCTTCAGCCGTCCGCACATTGACCCGCTGGTAAACATCGGAGCTGACAGAACTGGCGATGTAGTCCCCCTTTCGGTCCACAACACCGATCTCTACGGGGCCCTGCTTCCGGCGATCTATGAAATTCTCAAGTGTGTGCAGGTTCAAGATCCCGACCAAGACGCCTTTTCTCAAGGGAAGGGAAACGGTCAGGCTCGGCTCCCCCGTATGTTGAGAGATAAAGGCGGATGACCAGTAAACGTCCCTCGTCTTCTGCGTCTCTTTGAAAAATCTCTCCCCGGACATGTTGAGACCCAGATAATCCCTGCGAAAAGGGGCCACCGCCTCGATCCGTCCCTTCTGGTCAAGCACCTCAATCATCTCAAATACCGGATAGTTTGAAAGCACGGATTCCAAAGATGCCACAAACAGTTCCCTGTCCCGAAGGGCGCCTCCCTCGATCATGGTGGCAAGTTGCCTGAGGATGTCCTTCGGCTCATTGATGAAAACGCCGATCTCGCCGCTCAAAGACTTGGACAAAAGGAAATTTTTGTGCGTGATCTCCCTTTCCAAGTATCCGGTCAAGACATGCAGGGTAATGAGTCCGATCAAAACAAGCGGCAATATGGTCACGAGGACAAGATTGAGGATCAGGGTGTTCTTGAAGTTGAGAGGAGTTTTCATGGTGTTATGACCGCTTGAAAGCTTGAAAGGAGGTATGCTTATTAAAGAACTAAACTGGCAACCAGTATGGGGGATCACAGGTAGCCTGTCAAGGGCAATTATAGGGAAATAAGGAACAACTATTCGATATTAAAGAATAAACATCAGATCATCTGAACGCTTCCATTCGGTCCCTGGCCGTGGCAGGGCCCACTCATCGTTGAGGGAGGGAGGTTTTTTAGAAAATCAGCCTGTGTAGATCTATAGATGCAGAGGGTCGACACATACCCAGTTGCCGAACCCGCCGGGAGGATGGCGTGCTGAAATTCGATCCGGCGCTAAAAATCACTGAAATCCGAATCGTCCGGGGGAATGACCTCCGGAGTCTTCACTTTCGGCCGCGGCGCCGACAACGATTTGCTTTCAAACCGCTCCGCCGGGGGGTTCGTTGCCGTCGACCAACGGGAAGGACGTCTGTCTGCCTGCACTTCTCGTGGATTCGAAGCCATGGGCCGGCCGCCGTCGACCAGAGACACCAATCCCGTCACGATGCCGGTCATCTGCGTTGCCAGGGCATTCATCCCGTCGACAACCGCAGCGTAATCCTCTTCACAGGCCCCAATCAGTTGCACAACCACATTCATAACGTCCACTCCACGGTTCACCTGCTCGATGCCGGTGGCCTGATCACCGGAAGCCGCGCTGACATCCGCGACCAGCCGGGTAACCTTTTCAACCGCCTGGGCCAACGCATGGAATTCGGAATTGGTTGATGTAGCGAGCTCGGCGCCCTCGTTGATCTTGCGAACCGAGCCCCCGATCAGAGCCGCGGTATTCCTGGCCGAGTCCGCGGCGCGAATCGCAAGGTTTCGGACTTCGTCCGCCACAACGGCGAATCCGGCCCCCGCCTCTCCGGCACGGGCGGCTTCCACCGCTGCGTTGAGAGCCAGCAGGTTGGTCTGAAAGGCGATCTCATCAATGGTCTTGATGATCTTCTGCGTCTCTTCACTGGTCTTGCTGATATCCGACATGGCCTCCGTGAGCTGTTTCATGGCGTCTTCGGCGTTGACGATGATGCGGTTGGCCTGACCCATGAGGCTGTCCGCCTGGCTTGCACTTGCAGCGCTCTGCCGCGTCATGGACGACACCTCTTCGAGGGAAGAGGACGTCTCCTCGATGGACGCAGCCTGTTCCGAGGCGCCCTCGGCAACAGAGTGGCTGGACATGGATATCTGGCTTGCCGCTTTGGCCAGTTCGAAGGTGGAGGTCTTCAACGTTTCGATGGCACGTTTCAGCGATCCGGTGACCCTGCGAACGGTCAGCATTAGGGAACCGACAATGCCGCCCAGGAGAAGCAGGCAGAGAACCGCCACACCCCAACGAATCTTGCTCAGGGTACCGTAGAGATCCGCAGCGTCGTAGACATAAGCCATCACACCGATCTGCTTTCCACCGAAATCCTTTATCGGAAAGACGGTAACCAGATGGTCCCCTATGCGGGTCCGTTCCTGGCCGTTCTTCCCCTTTGCGAGTACATCGGCCGACAGAAGCGAATCGGTAACCTTCTTGTTCGTGGAGGACACAAAGACAAACCGATCGCCGATTACGGGGTTCTTTTCGGCATTCTGCAGTTTGGTGGCGATCGAAAGGAATTCCTTGTTCATGTACACGGCGATGTACTCGTTCTGGTTAGAAATGCTGTATTTGACCATGGGGTCGTAGGTGGAAAGCACCTCCACCGAACCGGCATAGCGGCCATCGGTTCCGAAAACTGGGGCCACTCCGCGAATTGCAAATCCTCCACGGCCGATTTCGATCCCTTTGATCGGCGTATGCTGTCCCTCGCTGATGGCGAGGATGGTGTTTCGAAAGGTTTTGAGATCATCGCTCCGGTTCTGGTCTTTCTTCCAGAGGCGGAGCAGGCTCCGTGCGGGGGGGAGGTGGAAGTGAATGCGAAAACGCTTTCCCTTGTGGATGCCGCCATATCCTTCTTCAATCGTGGAGAAATAGTCCCGCAGCCTGGCACGGGCCGCTTCCCCTTTCGGGTTGTTTTCATCGCTGATGTCGCCCTTGTAGGCCAGGTCATAGGCCTCCTTAACCGGACGGGCACGGCTGAAGAGGGCCGCCTGGGTGAGCATCTCCGCGGCGATCCGTTCCTCGCTCGTGGCGATATCGGAAACTTTTGCCTGGATCATGCTATCCAGGCTCATGAGAATCAGCCGGTTGATTACCGAATTGCCGGCAAGGTAGAGGACCGCTGAAAAGATAATAGTAACGATGACAACAGGCAGCAGGATACGGGTCCCCATCTTCATGGTTCCACCCCTGCTGCTTGGGTGTTTTTTCATTTGAGATCTCCTGCCAGGTGATGACTGCGTCGTGCGCGCGTCGTTGGCTGCCAGTATCCATATCGGCCAAATTTTCCAAAACTTAAGGTGTTCCTGAAACGCGGACATCAAGGACGCCCAGGCGCAAAGGATGTGCCACCACGGGTAAGAACTGTGATCTCTTAAGAGGCGGTTGACACCTTAGAGTCTTTGTTTGTAATCCCGCCTTGCGGGACAAAAAGCGAAGATGTTTTGTTGATGCGAACCCGTTTGAGTCATTAGAGCTGGAGGTTTTCCCGCCGCGGGATCAGGTTTCGGGTGGCCCCGCCCGGGGTTCTTGGCTGAAACCTGAAACCTGAATCCCGCTGTAAGCGGGACCACCAGTTTGGTTGCGACCGTTAGGCCGCCTTGAGATGTGATATGGGTGAGGAGGGGAATTTGAGGCCAAGGTGATGGTGGACGAGTTACGCCATGATGGAGAGGTCATTCAAACAAGCGATCATAAAGGTCCTGGACCGATCCCACTCCCGACAATTTCATGTGGTGGGGAGGTTTCAACCCCTCTAAGCTGGTTCTGGGGATAATGCCGTGTGAAAACCCCAATTTCCTGGCCTCGTTGAGTCTCATCTCAGGCTGGTTGACCCCCCGAATCTCGCCCGCAAGCCCCACCTCGCCAAACACGACCAGGTCACGTCTCACGGGCCGATTCAGAAAACTGGACATCATGGCCGATACGATGCCGAGGTCGGCCGCCGGCTCATCCACCCTGAGTCCCCCGGCCACATTGACGAAGATATCCTGATCTCCCAATTCCATGCCCAATCGTTTCCCCAATACCGCCACAAGGAGGGAAATCCGGTTGTGATCGACGCCGATGGCCGTCCTCCGCGGCATGCCTAACGGGCTCGGGCCCACCAGTGCCTGGATCTCCACAAGGAGAGGCCGCGTCCCTTCAATACACGAAATGACGGCAGAGCCCGGTACATCCTCGGGCCTTTCTTCCAAGAAAATCCGGGAGGGGTTGCCGACCGCGTCAAGCCCCGAGTCCTTCATCTCAAAGACGCCGATTTCGTTGGTAGACCCGTAACGATTCTTGACCGCCCTCAATATCCTGAACATGTGCCCCCGGTCCCCCTCGAAATAGAGGACCGTGTCCACCAAGTGCTCCAAGACCTTTGGGCCGGCAATGGCCCCATCTTTGGTCACATGACCCACTAAAAAGACGGGTGTCCCCGATCCCTTTGCATACGCCATCAGCCGGGAGGCGACTTCCCTGACCTGACTCACACTCCCCGGGGCCGAGGCGATATCCTCCGTATAGAAGGTCTGGATCGAGTCGACCGCTATGATGTCCGGTTTTAACGGGGCCATCCGATCAAAAAAATCCTCGATGCAGGTCCCTGTCATGACGTAGAGGCCTTCCGAATGGATACCGAGCCTCTCGGCCCTCAGCTTTATCTGCTGGGCCGATTCTTCGCCTGAAAGGTACAACGAGCGAAGCTTCTGCCTGGCAAGCCGGTCCAGCACCTGGAGAACAATCGTCGACTTTCCGATCCCGGGGTCCCCGCCGATCAGGATCAGTGAACCGGGGACCACGCCGCCGCCAAGGGTCCTGTCAAACTCGGAGAGGCCGGTCTTTAATCTCATCTGGGGGGCCATGGAAATGGCATCGATACGCTCTACTTGGCGCATTTGAGAAGGTCGCGGTTCCTTCCTGAACGGCTTCCGGATCTCCTCGACCATACTGCTCCACTGGCCGCAGTCAGGGCATCGACCCAGCCATTTCAGGGCTTCATGCCCGCAGTTCTGGCAGACATAACTCGTCTTTTCCTTTTTGGTCATGACGGATGCGTTAAACCGGAAGTATACTCTTAAAAAAATGTTTTTGGGATCCGATACATGCGTATGAGACTATTTTCGAGGGCCTTTTCAATCGCAAATCTTACAGCTGCTTTACTCCCACCGGCCGTTATCCCTTTTCCTGAGATCCGTGGTCCCCACCCTCCCCTGCTCATTGATAAATGAGCTTAAAAGCCAGTTCACCAGACTGATCACCAGGGCGCCAAATACCGCCGACCAGAACCCGTGGACCTGAAATCCGGAGATCACACCCGAGGCCATCTTCAATAGGACCGCATTGATGACAAACGTAAAAAGACCCAAGGTCAGGATATTGATGGGGAGGGTCAGGATGAGGAGAATCGGCCGGAAAAAAACGTTTAACACGCCTAAGATAGCGGCCGCGAAAAATGCGCTGAAAAAGCCGGTGACCTGGATCCCGTTTATCAGATAAGACGCGATCACAATCGCCGCGGTCAAGATCAACCATCTTACAAGAATTCCCATGAGTTGTTTCCTCCTTCGGCCCGGGCAGCCGCATCCCATGTTGCCCCGCAGGGCGCGCCCCGTACCACCTCTATGCGGGAAATGCTCCGGCTATGAACGCTTGCAGTAAATTCCGGCGCACCAAATCGCTCGCTTAGCCATCAAGCCGCTGTAATTGTATGGCATAACTGTTTGGAGTGTCAATCTTTTCACCG
>CAZACO010000001.1:0-26575 GCA_964483185.1 uncultured Desulfobacteraceae bacterium | reverse complement strand
GTCAGTTCAACCTTATAGCGGTTCATAGGAAGCGGACGGGCCCCTTTGACTGATGCCTCTGCGGTTTCCTGAGCGATTTCCCGGGTGAGCCTTTTTCCCTGAAGCATTTTCGAAAGATCTGAATTCAGGTACGGAAAAGGGGCGACGCCCCCAAGGACGACCCTGATATCCAGACAGATTCCGTCTGATAGGTTCGCAGCCACGGCGACGCTCGCTAGAGCAAAATCGAATGATCGTCTGATTCGATGTTTGAGGAAGGATTGAAAAGCCAGCCCGTCAGGGTTCGGCACATGGAAGCCTAACAGCAATTCATCCGGTTGCAGGACCGTCTCCTGTAAGTGATTCGGCCCCACGAACAGATCCTCTAAAGGGACCTGCCTTTCTCCCTCCCTGTTGACCACGACGGCTTTGGCCCTTAGGGCAACAAGAGCCGGAGCCATGTCCGAGGGATGGGCCATGATGCATTTTCCATGGTCAAAAATGGCATAATAGTCCCGGTGTTCCCCGGTGACGGCGTAACATCTGGTTTTCCCCTTCTTGCGGCAAAAAAAATCAGGATTTCTAAAGTACATGCACTGAGGTCTCTGAAGGATATTCCCTCCGATTGTGCCCATATTTCGAATCTGCGTCGTACCGACTTGCTGAGCGGTGACCGCTAAAAGAGGATATTTTTTTTGGATCACCTTACACGACTGCAGCTGTTTCAAGGAAACTGCAGCGCCTATGCGTAAGCCTTGTTTTTCGTCATAATCCATCCGGTTCGCCTGGGGAATCGGTTTAATGTTGACCAGAAGTTCGGGGACCTCCACCCGGTCTTTTATCAGACTTAACAGATCCGTACCCCCAGCTATCACTTTTGCTCTCGGCAGATAATCGTGTAGCCAGAAAATCGCCTCCTGGACATTCTGCGCATCGATATGTTTCAAAATAGGGATTTCGTAAAGCAAGGGCCTAACCCTCTTTGTTTTTGTTACGGATCGCCTGAATGATCTTATCTGTTGTCAGAGGCAAATCATTAAGTCGGATTTCCCCCAGTGCGTTCGCGATGGCATTTCCTATGGCTGCCGGGGTAGGGGTGTTTGTGACTTCCGCCCCCCCCTTTGCAGAATAAGCGAACCATGGATTCTCACTTTCAAGCAGAAAGACCTCTACAGGAGGGAAATCGAGGGAAGTGGGCATGCGGTAATGATGCAGGTTGGCATTGAGCATCTTTCCCGTTCTCCGGTCGAAGATACCCTCTTCCATCAGGGCGTATCCTACGCCGAATTCTATACCGCCGTAGATTTGTGATACACAAAGCTTTGGGTTGATCGCCTTTCCGAAATCATGTGCAGCGGCCATCCTCAAGAGGGTCACCTCCCCTGTCCCCATATCCACTTCTACTTCTGCAGCGTGGGCACCGAATGTGGCAAACATGGGATCATCAGGATTGGTCGCTCTGCTTCCACTCCCTTTAATGGGCCGGTTCGGATCTATTTTTCTGCACACATCCTTAAAGGGGATAGACTTGGAATTATCTGATTTCAGATAGATTTCCCCGTATCTAGATTCGAGCAGATTCGGTTTCACTCCCAGCATTTTACCGGCGAGGGCAAAGAGTCGGTCTCTGGCTTCCGCAGCCGCCATCAATACGGCCGGGCCCATCTCGGCGGTTACACGTGAAGAGTGGGAGGAAGGAGCATATTTCGTATCCTTCGTATCTCCGACCATCGGAATGACATCTTCGAAATTAACCCCAAGTTCCTCGGCCGCGATCATGGAAAAGACCGTTTGCTGTCCGGCGCCGATATCCACCACACCGATCAACAAATGGATGGTTCCGTCATTTTTGATGATCACATCCGCATGGGCGGTATTCGGCGTTCGGCCGCTTCCCTGGTTGGCGATAAAAGCCGCCATACCAATTCCACGTCGTTTTTGGCTTTCCGGAGGATTGTTTAGATCTTTTCGTCTCTCCCACCCGACCGCTTCCGTCACCCACTTCATGCATTCGTCCAGCTTTTTGCTCCCGTATCGAATGTTAACCTCCTGACCATAAAGGGCTGGAGCGAGATGCGTTTTGCCGAAGTCGGTGTAGTTCTTCAGTCTCAATTGCAACGGGTCTATGCCCAACCGACGGGCCAATTTGTCTATGTGCGATTCAATTACAAAGATCGCCGCCATATTGAAGGGAGCACGGGTCGGCCCTGTGAGTTGCAGGTTGGTGAACACCCCGGTTTGTTCGAGATCCACGTTCGGGCAGGCATAAAGATTGGAGGCATGCCAGTTGATGCTGATGGCATAGTAATTGGTTTCAGCCGCGGCCGCGCCGATATTTACAATGGCTCTTTGGGAGATGGCGGTCAGGGTTCCATCTCTCCTGGCCCCCATCTTCAGATAGAATTTAATATCCCATCGGTGAGGATGGGCCAAGAATTCCTCTCTCCTTGTCCGCTCTATTCGGACAGGTCTCGCCGTCATGAGTGAAAGTTTGGCCGCATAAAAAGAGATCCTCTGCGACCAGGCCTTGGAGCCGAACCCTCCTCCTAAGTACTTTACAATTACCCGGACGTTCTCCGGATTGAGGTCGAAGGCCCTGGCCAGCGCTCCTTTTGAGTTCCATACCCCCTGGGTGGCATCCCAAATGGTAAGGTTTTTCCCATCCCAATGGGCAACACAGGCCCGGGTCTGGATCGTCCCATGGTAGGAAGTCTGGGTTGTATAGGTCTCTTCAATGATGACGTCGGCTTCGGCAAAGCCTTTCTTCACATCTCCTCGCTTTACGACCATTTTTTTTCGGTCGAAAAGCTCCCTTCCGGGATACTCTTCATCGGCAATGCAGGGGATGGGTGGACTATTCAGCACTTCCTCCGCATTCAGCATCGGGGTTAGGATCTCATACTCTACCTCGATGAGTTCCAAGGCCCTTTGCGCGATATCCACGTCCTCGGCCGCAACTGCGGCTACTTCCTGACCCTCGTAGGTGAGGCACTCCGGAAAGGCTATCTGGGGAATTTCGTACCAGTAGGTGCGCCAACCCTTGGTGTTCTCTGTCGTTAATACAGCGTGGATGCCCGGCAGACTTTCCGCCTTGCGAGTATCAATTTTCAAAATCCTGGCCCGCGGATGGGGACAACGGAGAATCTTTCCATAGAGCATATCAGGCAGCCTTATATCACCCGCATACTCAGCACGTCCAGTAACCTTCTCCAGCCCGTCTCTGCGGTTCAGCGACCTGCCGACGATAGTATACTTTCTGCTCAAAGGGGGAGGGGGAGTCCCTACCACGAGCAGTTTGTTCCTATCCATCCTTTCCCTCTCCCCCACCCCGGATAGGTGTCATTTTTTCGGCTGCGGTTTTGGCTGCATGGATGATATTGGGATAGCAGCCGCAGCGACAAAGGTTTCCGTCGATAGCAATTCTAATCTCTTCGTCTGTAGGCCGGAACTTGTTTTCCAGAAAGGCTTTAAGGGACAGAATCATCCCGGGTGTGCAGAATCCGCACTGGAGAGCGTCCAGCTCAATGAAGGCTTCTTGAATCGGATGGAGTTGACCATTGACTGCCAACCCTTCAATGGTCACAACTTTCCTGCCAGCCGCTTCCACGGCCAATGTAGTGCAGGAATATACGGGATTCCCGTCAAGCAGGACCGTGCAGCTCCCGCACTCGGCACGGTTGCAGCCCACTTTCGTGCCGGTCAAACCCAGCTTTTCGCGCAAGAACTCAGCCAGGGTCATGCGGGAATCGACATCCAGTTCAACCTGCTTTCCGTTCACGTTTACTGAAAGGCGCCGAACCAACCTGGGCAGATTATCTTTCTTCTCGGCCACGGAATGATTCCGCAACTTTTTCCTCTCCTCGGATTTCCTCACAGGCGCCATGGATTCGTCCCTCCCTCTCTTAAAAGTCCTCGCCCTGGGGCAAATTCCCTTCAGGCAAGGGGAAGCCCTTAATACGCTGCTGGAGAAGATTTTCTAAAAAGGGGAATGCCCAATAAGCCACGAAAAGAACCTATCCAGCATCGCAGACCTGGGTGTATATCTTCTTGAATTCCTCGTCCGTGACCAGACGTTTTTCGGCTTCCGAAATCTTTTTCACCCTACTCACCATTTCGGTTGCCTGCTCTTCAGAAGGTTGAGGCAGGCCGTGCTCCCATGCCTTCAGCATCATCGAATACCTTCCACTCTTTTTCCCTAGCGCCAACTCGACCGCCTTCCCCCCAACAACCTCATAATTGAGCGGTTCTGCCCGCCCATACCCCTTTTCATTGCGTCGATCCCACATCTGCCGGGTGGCGATGCCCACCTCTACCTGGGAAGTCAGGGACCCAACAAAAGGCTTGTACCAGTCGGCCCCGGACATCTCTCTGACCCTCGCGGACATCTCCTGGAACATTTCCGTCTTCACGCCGGTCTTCACCCCCAAGAGAGCTTCGGCGCCCATAACGATTTCATCCAGCGATGCGTTGCCACCCATCCCGTTAATGCAGGTGTGAACCACCTCGGCCCCGGCCGTGATTCCAGCCAGAGTCGCAGCCGTAGCCAGCCCCCAGTTGTTATGGCAATGGACCTCAACCGGAATCTGCACCCATTGCTTGACCTGGGAGACTATCCAGGCGAAAGCGGGGGGGAAAGCTGATCCGCGTGTATCCACGATCGTGACATGGTCTACCTTCCCCTCCCGAACAACCGGGACAATGAAATCCCGCAGGAGATCCAGTGGGCTTCGGCTGCTTTCCATGAGGAAGAAAGTAACCTTGAGACCGTTGGTCTTAGCAAATTGAGCCAATTTGATGATCTCTTCTACCGCCTTCCCCCGGCTCCCCCAAATCTTTCTAATGATCGGATCCTGGGCGGTTATCTCCATGATGACCCGGTGTACCCCGGCCTTGAGAGACCGTTCTAGGTCGTCGCGTCGTGCCCTGCAGAAGCAGGCCACCTCGGATCTTTTGATTTCCCGTACCATGGCCCGGATTGCATCGAAATCTTCCTCGGAGGTGGAAATCATGCCTCCCTCGATGCGCTGCACGCCGGCATCCTCCAGGGCATGAGCTATTTTCAATTTTTCATCCTTTCGGAAGACAACCCCCGGCGTCTGCTCCCCATCTCTGAGAGTAACATCATGAATAGCAATCTCCTTGGGCAGCCGCCAATCAGTTCTTACCTCAGGCTCGTAGCAGTAGGGACTGACAGACCACTTCCCCGGCGCTACCCATGGGCTTTCATCTTTACCTTGTGACATCTCCAATTCTCCTCCTTTGCCTGGTTGATGATCATTGGCTGACCTTATCGGGCCGATGTGGCGGTCAAAGTCACCGTAGGTCTGATCCCGGTGTCTCGAAAATCGAAAAAGGGATCGATTTTGCGTTTCGCCTCATCGTCAAAAGGGATGCCTTCGGTCTTGGCTTTTTGTGTTCCTTGCCACCATCCGTGTACGATCTCCGCCTGCTGCTTCAAATATGCTTTATCGCACACCTTTCCATGGCCGGGAAGCACTGTTTGGATATCCAGGTCTTGCAGCCGCTTGAGGGACTCGATCCATTTTTCGGGCAGGGCATCGTGGTAGGCTGTACGGGTCCCGCCGACGACGTTATCACCCGTGAAGACTACCCTCTCTTCAGGAATATAAACGGCCGTGACTCCGGGAGTGTGGCCAGGAGTATGAATGAGATGAAAGGTGTGTTTCCCAAAATAGAGTGTCATCCTCCCGTGGTAGGTCATGTTTGGATACTTCAGTTGATACCCCTCCGGGATTTGGTGGGGCTCAAGATAGAGGATCTGTGTTCGCTTGGCGATGAAATCGAGATCCATGGTCAGCATGGTCTCCCGGGTTGCTTCATGGGCGATGATGTCCCCCGCAAAGAGCCCGTTGCACAACCAGTGGTCCATGTGATGTTCCGTATTGATGATACAGCGAACTTCCCCTCGTTTGGCAATCTCCCCCATCCACCCTTGGGCAACTTCAAAATCCACAGGGGTATCGATCAGGACAACACCATCATCGGTGACCACAAGGCCAAGATTGCATCCCCGAAATCTATTCTCATAGAATACATTTCCCGTAATTTGCTCCATGTAAATACTCCTTGTATTTCTTGTGCACTGCATTTCCTTTTATCACCAAGTTTTCTTCCTCACGCTCTTTTTCCAGAATTACTCGACGCAACAACCCTGTTGCTAAGGATTCCGATTCCTTCGATCTCGACTTCCATGAGATCCCCCACCTTCACATTGCTGTTCCCAGCAGGGGTACCTGTCCAGATGACGTCTCCGGGGCGAAGGGTCATAAACTCCGAAATATAACTGATCAGCTTTTCCACCCGAAAAATCATGAGGCTCGTATGGCTGTCTTGTCTGGTTTGGCCATTGAGCCGGCTCTTGATCGACAGGCCATGAGGATTGAGATCCGTGACAAGAAAAGGACCCAGGGGGCCGGAGGTGTCGAAGCCTTTGGCCCTTGTCATCCAACGGTCCTTCTTCATTAGATCCATTGCCCCCAACTCATTCCCGCAGGTGTATCCTAATACATAACGCATTGCATCTTTCTCCGATACATTTCTGGCATGCCTCTTCATGACCACGCATAGCTCACCCTCATAGCGCATTTCTCGCGCAATCGCCGGAAAAACCACGTCTTCAAAAGAACCGATCACCGCTGTTGCAGGCTTAAAGAAAAGGATTGGCTCCTGCGGCTCCTCCTTCAACCCGCCTTCTAGGAACCGTGCCCGATAGTTCATGCCGCAGGCTACCATGATGGTCGGTTCTGCAGGGGCGAGGAGCTTGACATCAGCCAAACGGCAGACTTCTTTGCCTTTTCCAAAATCGCCGTAAAGATCTCCTTCCAACGCGAAGATCTTCTCTTCCCCTTCCAGAATGCCCCACCTGATCATCCCCTTCCACTGGTATCGCAAGATTATCATAGAGTTCATCCTCTCCTAAGCTAGTCCTCAACAGTAACACGGTCCTCTGAGCATTTCTTCGAAAAACTCTCGGTTACTGGACTTCTCTTTCGTAAAAGCGGGATTAACGAGGAAAAGATCACGCCCAATGCAATGATCATCGTTACGGCGGAAATGACGCTCCCGAAGAATATCTGATAGGTCCCCCCAGACATGTTCAGGGATTGAATGAAGGACCGCTCCAGCATCGGACCCAGAATAAGGGCCAGAATCAGCGGGGCACCCTCGTAACCGAACTTTCTCATGACATAACCGATCAAGCCAAAAATCAACATGACGATTACGTCCAATGCGTTGTTGTTAATGCTGTAGGAGCCGATTAAGCAAAAGAATATGATCAGGGGAAATAGAATCGGATAGGGTATCTTCAATATTTTTATCCAGACTCCGATCAAAGGCAGGTTTAATACGAGAAGCATCACGTTCCCGATATACATGCTCATCACTACTCCCCAAAAGACCTCGGGGTTCTGCTGCAGCAATAACGGTCCAGGCTGAAGGCCGTGAATCAGAAGGGCGCTGAAAAGCATTGCCAGAATCCCATTGGTGGGAATCCCGATGAGAAACAAGGGAATAAAACCTCCTGACGTGGCGGAATTGTTGGCAGACTCGGGTCCTGCGACTCCCTCAATGGCACCGGTTCCAAATGTTTCCGGGTGCTTGGATATCTTTTTTTCCAGGGCGTAACTCGCAAAGGCCGCCAGGGTTGGCCCGCCTCCGGGGAGAACCCCCAGAATGAAACCCAGGACCGAACCACGAATGATCGGCCATTTCGACCTCGCCCAGTCGTTCAATGATGGGAAAAGCCCGCGGATTTTCGTCTCATAGATCTCCTGCTTCGTCATCTGTTCCATGTTGATCAATACTTCGGAGATGCCGAAGACTCCCATAATCACGGGGACCAACCCGACGCCTTCCGCGAAGTTCATCGATCCGAAATTCAACCGATGCTGCCCGGTCAAAACGTCAATGCCGATAAAGCTGAGAATCAAACCAAAACAGGCCATCACCAGCGCCTTAATTCTGGATCCCTGAGCAAGATAAATCAATAAGCTCAAGCCAAGGACCATGACGGCAGAATATTCAGGAGGGCCGAATTTCAATACAAATTCCGCCATCGGATTGGCGATTAGCATCAGGATCAACACCCCGAACGTTCCGGCGATGAAAGAACCAAAGGCGGATATGCCTAAGGCGGGGCCCGCTCTCCCCTTGCGGGCCATCTGATATCCATCCAGGCAGGTAATCACGGAACCTGCTTCCCCGGGGATATTGACCAAGATGGAGGTGGTTGATCCGCCGTACATCGACCCGTAATAGATTCCGGCCAGCATGATGATAGCAGCCGCCGGGGCTATGTGGAACGTAGCGGGCAAAAGCAGGGCCATCGCCGCCACCGGTCCGACCCCCGGAAGCACTCCCACTAGAGTTCCAGTCAGTACCCCTATAAAACAAAAGAGTAAATTCATCGGCAACAGCCCGATTTCTAATCCTAAAACGATGCTGCTGTAAGTATCCAATCTAATATCCCTAAAGAAGTAAATGCCAAGCAACTTCAGGCAGTTACCGGTTTTCATTTTCTCAAGGTTCTATAGTGATGAGCCATCCGGGATTGGACCACCTCTATATCGGCGCCTAACCCATATCCAAGAGCCCTTTCGGTAACTGCGCCTTCAGCAGGACTACGAAAAAATAGTACGCCAGGGCAATTGTAACCACTGTGGCGGTCGCGGAAAGCCACCACTTTTGGGCCCCGGGTACCTTGAAGAGATAAAACATTAAGAGAGATGAACCAATAATGAATCCGAGATATTCAAGGGAAAAAGAGTAGGCGAATAGAATGGCCAGGGTAGCAAAGACCTTTTTTCCGAAAAACGGCCATTCCGTAAACCCTGGCCCTTTGGCTTTTTCTTTAAAGGCAATAATGATGATGCCGAAAGAGAAGCAGAACAATATTAGACCCACCAGAAAGGGGAAAAATCCGGGGCCGGGATATCCGAGGGTCCCCAGGCCAAACTTCACCCCCATGACGCTCACAAAAATGGCCATGAGCAGCCAGAACAGACCACCGTAAAGGTCATATTCCTTCATATCTCATCTCTCAGCAGATTGTCTGACCCTTTCGGGCAACCGGAGAACGCCAATCCTAGTTTTTCATTTTCTTTCCCGTAAGGCCTGCAGGATTTTACCGGAAGTGATGGGTAAATCGGTAATCCTTACCCCCACCGCATCAAAGATAGCGTTGGCAATTGCCGGTGCCGCAGGAACCAAGGGGGTCTGACCCACGCCTTTCGCCCCAAATGGGCCTACAGGATCCCCAGGTTCGACAATGATGTTTTTGATGGGTGGTAAATCCGGGGCCAGAGGGATTTTGAAGTCAGTAAAATTAGGATTGAGAAGCTTGCCGTCTTTAAACAAATAATTTTCCCATAGGGCATATCCGATTCCCTGGGTAACCCCTCCTTCAATTTGACCTTCCAAAGTCAGCATGTTAATGGCCCGGCCAACATCGTGCGCAGCCGCATAATCCAATATCTGTATGTGGCCAGTTTCCTCGCATACTTTCACCACCGCGACATGGGCCGCAAATTGATAGGTGCTGGCGATATTTCCATATTTGCTCTTAGGGTCCCATACTTCAGAATCCGGGTCAAAAGAACCTCGGCCCAGGATATTGATATTGCCGAATTTCCCCAATTTCAGAAGTCCTGCCTGCATGACTTCGGCTATCGTCAACTTTTTTTCTAAAGACCCCTGCACAAATACTTTTCCATTTTTACACAATAAATCCTCCTGATTCGCTTCCAGAACCTTTGCAGCGATATCAAAAAGCTGTCTTTTAGCATCCGCCGCTGCTAATTTTACCGCATTGCCAGCCAGCGTAGTTAAACGGCTTGCAAAGGCACCCAAGCAAAAGAGGGTTGAATCTGTATCGGCCACCGAGACCTCTATCTCTTCCAAAGGAATCCCCAATTCCTCAGCGACAATCTGTGTCAATATGGTTGTTCCACCCTGGCCGATATCTCCTTCGCCAGAGATGATCCTGGCTTTTCCATCTTCGGTTATTTTTAGGAGAATGTTCGAACCATCATAGCCGAAGTGCTTATTCCCGCTTACATCCGCAGCCCCGGCGATCCCTACGCCGATCTTGGCAGTACGCTTCCCTTTTTTATACCTGTTCCATTCTGCGGCGGCCGCCGCTTTTGTAATACACTCCCGATAGCCGCAGCTCTTGATCTTCCATCCGTGGACTGTTGTCATACCCGGTTCGACAGCATTCTTCAGACGAATCTCGAGTGGGTCCAATTCAAGCTGGTGGGCAATGGTGTCAATAAGACTTTCAACCGCAAAGGCCATCTGGGGATTCCCAAATCCGCGATAGCCTCCTGTGGGCACTTTGTTTGTATAGACCAAGTTGGCTTCGGCTTTGACATTCTTGTATTGATAAAGGGCATCAGCGCGGATTGCAGTGGTCGTCATAATGGAGGGACTTTTCCCTGAATAAGCTCCATTGTCCGAAAAAATTCTGGCTTCCTTGGCCATGAAGGTCCCGTCGCTTTTTACACCCATCTTTAAATAAATAACGGTTGCCACTCGTGGCCTGCCTGAAATAAACTCCTCCTTTCGGGTCAAGACAAGCTTCACAGGTTTTTGGGTCGCTTTGGCCAGCACACAACAAATCGGGATGCTCATCTGATCAGCAGTTTTACCACCGAATCCGCCGCCCACTTTAGGTTGGATGACGCGGATGGCGCTCACCGGCATACTCAAGGCCTTGGCTAAATGAGCCCGGGCCAAGTAGATATGTTGAACCGGAGCCCACAGGGTCATTCTGCCATGGATATCAAACGAAGCAATCGCAGCCATGGGCTCCATATAACCCTGATGTACACTTGGTGTGCTAAAGCGTTCCTCAAAGATATAATCAGATTCTTCAAACCCTGTCTTGACATCTCCCCGATTGATATCTAGCCGCATGGCAATGTTGTTCACGGCTTCCTCGTGGATCCGCGGAGCATCCGGCAAGATGGCCTTTTCCACATCAAAAACTGCCGGGAGAACCTCGTAGTCTACTTCGATCAGATTACAGGCTTCCTCTGCTGTCTCTTCATCGATGGCCGCTACCGCCGCGATTTCTTCTCCGATATAACGTACTTTATCCACGGCCAGGATATATTGATCTTCGATAAAGGCGCCTATTTTTTTCTTAGGGATCTGTTCTCCGGTCACGATGGCTTTGACTCCGGGGATCTTTTGTGCGCGGCTGATATCGATATTCAGGACTCTTGCGTGGGGGTGGGGGCTCCGTAGAATTTTACCGTAAAGCATATGGGGAAATTTCAGATCGGCTGTATACTTGGCCTCGCCAGTTACCTTCTCCTTGGCATCAATGACGGGTATCCTTTTCCCTATAAATTGAAAATTATTCATTGGAATTACTCCGAACTAAGGCAGGTCCCTTGCTGGGGCGCAGATCGAAGGCATGCTTCCCGGGATTGCCCAGCAGTTGCATTGCTCTCTTTTCCCAAACGCAGGCTTGCCGTTTGAATGGCCTGAATGATTTTCTTATAGCCGGTACATCGGCAGAGATTGCCCGCGATTCCCCTCTTGATCTCGTCTTCTGAGGGAAGGCGCTTTTCCTGTAGCAGGGCCTTAGCAGATAGGATCATTCCGGGGGTGCAGAACCCGCACTGGACGGCTCCTTCATCGATAAAAGCCTCTTGGATCGGATTCAGTTTTCCCCCAGGGGCCATCCCTTCTATGGTGAAGATCTCCTTGTCGTTCATCTCGATCGCCAAGGTCAGGCAGGAATTGATGGCTTTGCCGTCCACCAGGACCGTGCAGGCCCCGCAATCCCCTGTTCCGCACCCCTCCTTCGTCCCCGTCAAATCCAATCGATCCCTCAGGACATCAATGAGCAGTTCATTTGGGTTTACCACAAGCTCATAATCTTCCCCATTCACAACCATTTTAATAGAATGTTTCATGCTTCCATACCTCGGAGAACAAGGTTAAGACCTTACCTCACTCCATAACTCACGCAAACCTTTTTCAACAAATACTCTCACCATTTCTCGACGGAACTGTGCAGACCCCCTTACATCGCTGATGGGACTGCATTCTCCACTGGCCGTTTCTCCTGCTGCGGCGATTTCCTTTTCTGTTATCTGTTGGTTCATCATAAGTTTTTCAGCATTCTTCGCCCGCATGGGGGTTGGGGCCACAGCCCCCAAAGCGATTCGGCAATCAAGGCATTTCTTTTTGGCCGAATCGAACGTCATGAGGCAGGACACCCCGGCCACAGCCAAATCCATGGCCCGGCGCGGACTTTCTTTGAAATAAATGCCGGCACTATTCAAAGGTTGAAAGGGAACAAAAATCTTCTTCAGAAGGGCAGTCTCCCGGAGTAGTGTTTTGCCCGGACCCACAAAAAATTCGTCAAGGGGAATCCTTCTTACTCCCGCTTCCTCGATGATTTCCACTTCGGCTCTCAGGCAAAGGAGGGCTGGGGCCGTATCTGCTGAGGGAGCCGCATTGCATAGATTCCCTCCTATGGTGGCCCTGTTTCGAATTTGGATGGATCCAATCGTTCCCGCAGCAGAGGCCAGAAGAGGAATCTTCTCTTTAATCAAGGGGGAAGTTTCCACGGAACGGATCGTGGCCAGGGCCCCGATCTCGATCCCGCCGTCCACTTCTCGAATGTAATCGTAGTCAGGGATGCCCTTCAAATCCAAAACGTTTTCCCATGCGGCCCCCTTTTCTTTCATCGCAATGAACAGATCCGTCCCGCCAGCCAGGGGGCGGATCTTGTGCTCGTGCTTCTTCAAAATTTCCATCGCCTCTTGGAAACTCTCTGGCCGGAAATATTCAAACCTGGGTAATTTCCTGGACACCTAGCCCTCCTCTTCTCTATGGAGAGGTCAAAGATTCGTTTGGATGAACCAGAAATCTGGACCTGTACGGTTAGACCTGAGATATCGACAATGCACCAAACAAATCCTCCTCGTGTGCTGAACTTCTGGGTTCTGAAACGTGAAACTCCATGAGTAAAGGAGATTTCACGTTTCATTCTTCACTTTTCACGTGTGTGACCGGACGACTCATGCGCTCAAATCCGGTTGTTTCCAGGCTGCGATAAACTGATCACACAGGTCCAAAAATTTTACTTCTTTTTCAGTTTACCTAAATCTTTATAAAATGTTTCAAGAGTTGAGAGCAGGGTTTTCACCTCCTCGGTCAGTTCCTCACCGTTCCGCCACAGCGGGGTCATGGACATCTTCTCCATCACTTTGAGGAATTCCGGAGCCTTGGTCGCTTCATTCGTTGCCTTTTCCAGTTTTTTGAGGACGTCGGCAGGTAGTCCCGCCGGAGCCATGTAACCCGCAAAGTTGCCTACGGGTTTGCCGTATACCTGCTTGAAGGTCGGAACATTTGGATGACCAGGGATCGGATTGTTCGTCAAAGCCAGAAGCATTCTTGCTCGGCCGTCGTTCACCAATATGTTATGGGCGCCTCCCCCCGCAAAAGCATCGATATGCCCGCCTAATAGAGCGGTAATACATGGAGTGTCACCACGAAAGGCCACTTCTTTCCATGGATTTCCCAATCGATGATTAATCCATTTGGTAGGGATGGCATTGGTGCTTACCTGGTTAGTAAGGCCCATACGGATCTTCTGGGGATGTTTCTTGGAGTAGTCAACAAATTCATCCCACGTCTTCCAGGGGGCATCTGATTTAACAATGATGGATTGTGCATAGATCCCAACTTCTCCAATGTAGTCAAAGCTCTTCAGTGGGTTGTAAGCAACGTCATAAGCCAAAAAATTACCAACCAAAGTCCCCACGGCAAGATGTCCGATTGTATACCCATCGGGCTTGGAGTTGGCCACAAGGGAATAAGCCACAGTCGTTCCTCCACCCGGCTTATTCTCGATGATTACCGGCTGCCCCAGCACTTTGGCCATCGTATCTGCCATGGATCGGCTGATTAAATCCGTAACTCCTCCTGGGGGATATGGCACGATGATTTTGATGGTCTGGGATGGGTATTCCTCTCCGAACCCTGGAAAGGCGTAAAATAGTACCATGAGCAATGCCACTAAAACGAAACAAGATTTACTTTTTGACCAATTTCTTCCCTTTGCCATAATGCACCTCCTGTTTTGTATTTTCGGCAACTGACATTCATGGTTTTCTCAATCTTTTCTGGGCCTCTTCCTTGATCACACCAAATTGAAAAACCATCGTATCGGGTATGCCGTTTAAAAGAACCTCATTCTTCCATGAGCGTTGAAATTACCTTCCACGAGGCAATTTTCTGCTTCCGCACGAGTTCGGCCGCCTCTTCGCCGTTCCCCTTTCGCAACAATTGCAATATCAATCGATGTTCTTTCATCGACTGCTCCCGCAAAGAACTGGGCAGAGAAAAGGCATGGCGGATCATCTTTGACCGCTCCCATATTTCCACAATCATTTTGAAGAGGCTCTTGTAGGGGGAACATCTGTAGATTTCCAGATGAAATTCTTTATTCAATTCACTTAGAGCCTCATATTTCCCAGCGCGAAACGTATCCTCGTACTTTCCCAATATTTTCTCCAGCCTCTGGAAGTCTTCCGACTTTATATAGGGGCAGGCTAATTGCGTGGCTAGGGCCTCGAGGGTGCTGCGAATGATATAAATCTCCTCCATCTCCTTTCGGTCGATTTCGGCCACCCGCGCTCCGGTGTGGGGAACCACATGAAGCAACCCCTGGGTCTCCAGTTTCTTGATGGCCTCCCTCACCGGGATATCGCTGAGGTTTAACATTTTGGAAATTTCGCGGATGATGATCTTATCCCCGGGTTTAAAATGTTTCTGCAAAATATTCGTTCGGAGGTAATCGTAGACCAGTTCGGTCTTCGTTTTATAGGTGTTAATCGCAGTTTCTGCCATCTTATCTATTGCACTCCCTATAAGTTCGCTTGACCGTTTAATGTTTTATTTCATTACGTATTCTTGGAAGTTTTTGCGCTTTTTATCTCCTCGCTGTTTAAAGACGAGGACTGAATTCTTTCCATTCTATATCATATATCATATATTTGTCAACAAAAAAGTCTCTTGACAGCGTCAGCGATAACAGGGGTTTAGTGATTGCCAGACCTTCATGTATCTATCTGACCTACGACCCGGTGGGATCTTTAAGGGTGGTTGCGGATGCGTCCGGGAATGTGATAAAATGGATCGACTACGATTCGTTTGGAAATAGTATTGCCGACACTGATCCGGCCTTCAACGTTCCCTTTGGTTTTGCAGGAGGATTACAGGATCGGGACAAAGGTTGTGGGGATCACGCCGGAAGGCCTTGAAATAGAGCGCAGAGACGACACGGGTAGACAGGTATGAATCTCTTTCTTATTATCATTCTTGCGATCCTGATCGGGGACTATCTGTTAAACCTGATCGTCGACACCCAGAATATACGGCATCTGAGCACCGATCTGCCCGAGGAGTTCTCGGGTTACTATGACAGGGAGAAATACAAAAAATCCCAGAAATATCTCAAGGAAACCACCCGGTTCGGTTTCATCACCAATTCCATTACAACCCCGCTTATCATTGCCTTCATACTCTTTGGGGGATTTAATCTGGTCGATCAGTTCGCCCGAAGCTTTCACCTGACCCATATCCCGACCGGTCTCATCTTTGCCGGTGTGCTCATGTTTGCATCTCAAATTGTCTCCATACCCTTTTCCATTTACAGCACATTCGTCATTGAAGAGAAATACGGATTTAATCAGACCACGGCCGGGACCTTTGTCCTTGACATCCTCAAAACCTGGCTCTTGGCAGCCGTGATCGGGGGCGTCCTGTTTTCCGGGGTGCTCTGGTTTTTTGACAAGGCAGGGCCATCGGCCTGGGCCTACTGCTGGATGGCCGTGACCCTGTTTCAGATATTCCTCATGTTTGTGGCTCCGGTGGTCATCATGCCGATTTTCAACAAATTTGTGCCTTTGGCCGACGGCGAGTTAAGGCCGGCTATTGAGGCGTATGCAAAAAAACAGGATTTCAAGATGAAGGGGGTCTTCACCATGGATGGCTCCAAACGCTCTACCAAATCGAATGCCTTCTTCACGGGATTTGGAAGATTCAGAAGGATTGTCCTTTTTGATACCCTGATTGAGAAACATACCCAGGACGAGCTTGTTTCGGTGCTTGCCCATGAAGTGGGGCATTACAAGAAAAAGCACATACTAAAATCGATCGTCATTTCTATTCTGACCACCGGGCTGATGTTTTATATCCTATCTCTTTTCATCAACAACAGGGAGCTGTTTGCGGCATTTCGCATGGACCATGCCTCTATTTATGCAAGCCTCTTCTTTTTCGGGTTTCTGTATGCCCCTATAGAGATGATCCTCTCTGTTTTCGGGAACATGCTGTCCCGCAGACATGAATATGAGGCCGATGACTTCGCGGTGGCCACCTATGGGAGCCCCCGGTCCATGATCTCGGCGCTGAAAAAGCTGAGCGTCGATAACCTGTCCAACCTGACACCCCATCCACTCAAGGTGTTCCTGAGCTACAGTCATCCCCCTGTCCTTGACCGGATCAAGGCGATCCGAAGGCGTCAGTCGGGCAGTGCCGATCTGCCATGAACCGAGGCATTTGCAGAAATTCTGATTATGAATTTGAATCGGCCCCGGGGTGGGGCGTGAGCGGCATCATACCACGATGTTTCGCCGCTGAAAGCCGCACCTACAGGCAGAGGTGTTCCGGCAATGGTTGTGCGGGATCGAATGGACAATTGACAACTCGCTCAAAGAAGGGTATTCAGTACCATACCGGATTTTCAAGGTTGTTAACATCACTCCGCACATGAGGAGGTTATGGGAAAGAGCGCACTGATTTTCGGCATTTCCGGGCAGGACGGATCATATTTGGCCCGGTTGCTTCTGACAAAGGGATACAGAGTCGTCGGGTCTTCCCGGGATGCCCAGATGTCTCAGTTTTCAAATCTGATTCGATTGGAGATCAGGGATCAAGTGGAGGTGGAATCGGCCTCTCTAAACGACTTTCGGAGCGTACTCCAGGTGCTCAAAAAGGTTCGGCCCGATGAGGTCTACAACCTCGCCGGGCAGAGTTCGGTGGGGCTTTCATTCGAGCAGCCGGTGGAGTCTTTTGAGAGCATCAGCATCGGGACACTCAATCTCCTGGAGGCGATACGGTTTTTAGAAGCGCCGATCAGGATCTATAATGCCGGTTCCAGCGAATGTTTCGGCAATACCGACGGTCGGCCGGCCGACGAGCTGACGCCATTTCGGCCCAGAAGTCCCTATGCGGTTGCCAAGGCGGCCGCCTTCTGGCAAATGGCCAACTACCGTGAGGCCTATGGCCTTTTTGCCTGCTCCGGTCTTCTGTTCAACCATGAATCCCCCCTCAGACCCGAGCGGTTTGTGACCCGGAAAATCGTCAGTGCAGCCTGCCGCATTGCAAAAGGGAGCCATGAAACACTTGAGCTGGGGAACATATCCGTTGAGAGGGACTGGGGCTGGGCCCCTGAATATGTCGAGGCCATGTGGCGCATGCTTCAACAGGACACCCCTGATGATTATGTCATCGCCACTGGCGAGACCAACAGATTAGAGGATTTCGTTGACGGTGTCTTCACGGCCCTCGGCCTGAATTGGCAGGACCATGTGGAAACGAGACAGGACCTTTTCCGGCCCACGGATATCCTTACCGCCAGGGCAAATCCGGGCAAGGCGGAACAAAAACTGGGATGGAAGGCCAGGCATAAGATGCGGGACGTGGCAAGGATGATGGTGGAAGCAGAAAGGGCAGGATAAAGATGGGAGAAGTCATGAAAAAGGCGCTGATTACAGGAATTACCGGCCAGGACGGGGCGTACCTGGCCGAGTTTATGCTGAAAAAGGGGTATGAGGTCCACGGCATCAAACGGAGGGCATCGCTGTTCAACACAGACAGGATTGACCACCTCTACCAGGATCCGCACGAATCCGAGAGGAGATTCGTGCTCCATTACGGGGATCTGACCGATTCCACCAATCTCATCCGGATTATCCAGCAGGTTCAGCCTGATGAAATCTATAATCTGGCGGCCCAGAGCCATGTCAAGGTCTCTTTCGAGACCCCGGAGTACACAGCCAATGCAGATGCCTTAGGGGCCCTCCGTCTGCTCGAAGCGATTCGGATCCTGGGGCTGGAAAAAAAGACCCGATTCTACCAGGCCTCCACCTCCGAACTCTTCGGCTTCGTCCGGGAGGTGCCCCAGAGCGAGAAGACCCCCTTTTATCCACGTTCCCCTTATGCCGTGGCCAAATTGTATGCCTACTGGATTACGGTCAACTATAGGGAGGCTTACGGGATTTTCGGATGCAATGGAATCCTGTTCAATCACGAATCCCCCTTGCGGGGGGAAACATTTGTCACCCGAAAGATTACCAGAGGCCTGGCAAGAATTAAGCTCGGGTTTCAGAAGTCGCTTTATCTGGGCAACCTTGACGGAAAGAGGGACTGGGGCCATGCGCGTGATTATGTCGAACTTATGTGGCTGATGCTCCAGCAGGAAAATCCGAAGGACTATGTCGTTGCCACAGGGATACAGCGTTCCGTGCGGGAGTTCGTAAATATTGCGGGGAAGGAACTCGGCCTTGATATCCGATGGGAAGGGGAAGGCGTTGAGGAAAAGGGGTACGATCGGAAGACCGGCCAGTGCATCGTGGCGGTTGATCCCAGGTATTTCCGGCCGACCGAGGTAGATGCCCTTTTAGGCGACGCCAGCCTCGCAAGAAATGAACTCGGCTGGGAACCCAAAACGTCGTTTGACGAGATGGTGGCCGAGATGGTGGCCCAGGACCTTCGAGAGGCGGAACGAGATCTGCTCTGTCGAAGGGAGGGCTTTATTGTACGGAATTTTTTTGAATAGGGTCTGACGACTGAAATTAATACCTTGACATCAGAGGGTTTGGCTGATAGTATTAATAGTTTAAATTTAAATGGCTCCTTGTCCTCTGGACCGATCCACAGGGCCAAACCCCGCCTGGACCGGTTTAGCGGGACCAACAACATCCTTATCAGGAAAAAGGCCGAAGGGAGAGAACAAGCATGAGGTATTATGAAACCCTCTATATCATTAATCCTGATCTGACTGACGATGACTATCGAGAGGTTGTCGCCAAATTTAACACCCTCGTCGAAAAAGAGAAGGGCGTGGTCACCAGGGTTGACGAATGGGGGAAAAAAACACTGGCTTATGAAGTAAAGAAATTTGACAAAGGCAGTTATGTACTCCTGCAATATTGTGGCGAACAGGGCATTATAGAAGAAATCAAACGGGAAATGAGCTTAGATGACAGGGTTATCAAATATCAGACGATCAAGCTGAGTGACGACGCGGATCCTGAGGCGTTAAAGGCCGAGGCAGAGGCGAGTAGTAAGGTGGAGACCGGAGCAGAAGCGAAGGAAACTACTGACGAAATCGGCACAGAGGATGAGGGGGAAAATGGCATACAATAGGACATACAGTAGAGACGGGAGTGATAGCAGAAACAAGGGCGCCAGGGGTAAGTTCAGGAGAACGTATCACAGAAGAAAGGTATGCAAATTCTGCGCTGACACCAGCCTTACGATTGATTACAAGGATGTCAAAATTCTCAGGTATTTTACAACTGAACGGGGCAAGATCACGCCCTGCAGGATTTCCGGCAACTGTGCCAAGCACCAGCGGTTGCTGGCCGTGGCCATTAAGAGGGCCAGGAATATTGCCTTATTACCCTATACAACATCCATTGTGAACTGATCTTAAGCCCTTGCAATTATCCTGACCCTGGCTTCTCGATGGTTCGGGGGCTTTTACCATTCTTGAAATCCCATGAAAATGACTGATGTATTGGGGTGTCTCGGTGGGACTGTATCTCTTCTCTTGGCGTCCATCGTGATCCCGTTTGTCGGCCCTTTCTTCAGCCTGCTGACACCGTTACCATTTCTCTATTATTCAACCAGGTTGGGCCTTTTTGAGGGTATTAAGGTTGCGGCAGTGGTCGTCTGTACCATCGGCTTTATAGCCCACTTTGCAGGCTATCCGCAGATCACGCTTTTGGCCCTGGAATTCAGCCTCGTAGGGATAGGGTTGGGCGAGCTTTTCCGCAGGAATCTCAGCCTCGGGCAGACCATATTTTTCGCAACCCTATTTATGCTGCTTCTCGGCTTGGGGATGCTTTTTATCATCGGCCTTTCAAAAAATATGGGGCCGATTGAGATGGTTCTCGACTATTTGAGGGCGCAGCTCAATACTGCGATACAGACCTACGAGGGTGCAAACCTGGCCGATCAGAATGCCCTTGAGTTGAAGGCATATGCGAGGGCCTTCATGGCGACGATTTCACAGATCTACCCCTCCCTCATGATTATCGGGACAGGATTTGCGCTCTGGCTGAATGTCGTTATTGCCAAACCACTCTTTAAAATGCGGGATCTCGCTTACCCGGACTTCATTTCAATGGATCGCTGGCAGGCGCCTGACACTCTGGTCTGGGGTCTGATTGCTGCGGGTTTTGCTTTATTTTTGTCGTCGGGGAGTATAAAATTTTTAGCTATCAACACCCTAATTGTCATATTGGCCATTTATTTATTTCATGGGCTATCCATTACTGTGTTTTTTTTAAACAAATACCATGTTCCTTCCTGGATCAGGCTCGGCATCTATTTCTTGATTATCGTCCAACAGCTTTTGTTGGCCGTGCTGACCTTTGCCGGGCTCTTCGACCAATGGGTTGATTTCAGGAAAATTCACAGGAGAGCGGATAGCCCATCTACGTGATGGAGGAAAATACCGATGGAAGTGATTTTGCGTCAGGATGTGGATGAATTGGGTTTGGAAGGGGATATCGTCAACGTTGCAAAGGGCTACGCACGGAACTATTTGGTGCCCAATCAGGTTGCCCTTGAAGCCACACCTCAAAACATGAAGGCACTTGAACTGCAAAGGAAAAAGATTGAGGTGAAACGACTGAAAGGCAGACAGAATGCCGAAAAAGTCAAAGAAAAGATGGCAGAGATTGTGGTCAACCTTTCGCAGAAGGCGGGTGAAGAAGGAAAGCTGTACGGCTCCGTGACCACGATGGACATCGCTTCACACCTGGACGCCCAGGGGATTGAAATAGACAGGCGGAAGATCGTCTTAGACAAACCGATAAAGACATTAGGAGAGTATGAGGTCGCCGTCAAGATTTATCCCGGGGTAACCGGCTCTGTGAAGGTCGTCGTGTCGGCTGAAGAAGAGCAGAAGGCCCCGGCGAATTGACCCATTGCCTATTGAGGAATTGAGGGATTGAAGGTCGCTATGTCTCAGGTAAGAGAGAAAGCCCCTGTTTCCTATTTGAAAGTTCCCCCTCATAATGTTGAGGCTGAACAGGCCATATTGGGCGGCATATTAATAAATAATGACGCCATGAACCAGGTTGTGGACATTCTCTCGTCTGACGATTTTTACCGGGAAGCTCACGTTGCGCTCTTCGACGGGATGGCCCAGTTATATCAACGCGGCGAACCGATAGATATTATCACCCTGTCCGAGGTCCTTACCCAAAAAAAGAGCCTGGAAAAGGTAGGCGGCACCGATTACTTGGCGCTGTTGGTCCAGGCAGTGTCAACCTCTGCCGGAATCACTTACCACGCCGAGATTGTCAGGAACTTGGCGGTTCGAAGGAGATTGATCAGCCAATGTTCTACGATTTCCGAACTCTGCTTTCAGGATCAACAAAGCACGGCAGATCTTCTTGAAACGGCCGAGCAGTCCATATTCGATATCGCCGAGGACCAGATCAAAGAAGGGTTTCAGAGCCTGAAACAGGTCATCGACGGAAGTTTCAAAAAACTTGAGAGTGCAGCCGAATTTGAAGGCTATGTGACCGGCGTCCCGACCGGATTCGAACAGTTTGACCGCCTGACAGCCGGGCTGCAACCCTCAGACCTGATCATTGTTGCCGGAAGACCGAGCATGGGAAAAACCGCCCTGGCCCTGAACATCGGGTACAACGCTGCCAAGAAAACCGGGAATGTGGTGGCCGTTTTTTCATTAGAGATGTCAAAGCAGCAGTTGGGTATCCGGTTATTGGGATTTGATTCCGGGATAAATGCCACCAAACTGAGAACCGGAAGCCTGAGGAGCAACGACTGGCCGCGCCTTACCGAATCGGCCGACCGGTTGTCGGAAATGCCGATATTCATCGACGACACCTCTGCCATCAGTGTGCTCGAAATGAAGGCGAAGTGCCGGAGATTGAAGAAACGGAGCGATCTGGCACTTGTTATTGTGGACTATATGCAGTTGATCCAGGGTCGGCGATCGGCCGAATCCAGACAATTGGAGATGTCAGAGATATCAAGATCTTTAAAAGGGTTGGCCAAAGACCTTGATGTGCCTGTGATAGCCCTGTCACAGTTAAACCGAAAGGTGGAAGACAGACCCAACAAGCGACCCCAGTTGGCAGACCTGAGAGAGAGTGGAGCCATTGAACAGGATGCGGATGTGATTGCCTTTATTTACAGGGACGAGATTTACAATCCGAATTCAGAAGAAAACAAAAATATCGCCGAAATTATTATCGGGAAGCAGCGGAACGGACCTACCGGCTTTTTTAAACTAACCTTCCAGAAAGAACTCACACGGTTCAGAAACTACACGCAGGAAGATGTCCCGATGTAAACATCAGGCACTTTTCAGACGATTCAACCCCTCAACTCATTCCTGAAATCGCCGCGCTTTTCCATCCCTCCGATTCGATCTTTATGTTCCCCTTAGCTACCACGAGAGATTCACATCTGGGAAGCGAGTTAATAAAGCGTGTGCCGTGCTCGGGCGCCATGACAAATACACTCGTAGAGAGGGCATCTGCCTCCATGGCCGTGTCTGCCAAGACCGACACGCTCGTGCTCTCTTCGGGAGATAACCCGGTATGGGGGTTCACGATATGATGAAACATCTTTTCCCGGTCAAAATAGATCTCATAGTTACCTGACGTGGCAACCGCCCCGTCCGTCAGATGAATAATGCCGGGATAATGTTTCTCTTTCTGAGGATCCTGAACCGCAATGGTCCATGGCTTCTTGTCAAGGCGGTGGCCCATTGTACGGATGTCACCACCGGCATTGATCAGGTGATTCGTTATCCGGTGCCCGGCAAGGACCCCGGAGGCCCTGTCCACAATATATCCCTTTGCAATGCCATCTAATGTAATCCCCATACCCGGACGCTTGAAACGGACGTCGCGTCTCCCAAATTCGATATCGGACGCATTGACCAGCCTGAGCGCCTCCCTCAGCTCTGCTTCAGTGGGCGGCATTTTTTTACCCTTGGAAAACTTTTCTTTGAACAGGTCGACGACCGGTTTGACAGATATATCAAAGGCCCCGTTGCTGATTCGGTAGTACGCTAACGACCTGGCAACCACCTCTCCCACCTCAGGGGGAATATCTTTCAGATACCCCTCCCGGTTGAGCTGCGCAACGGCCGTTGTCTCATCAAAACGGCTGATGGTCCGCGCCAGCCGGTCGATTTCAAGAAAGGCCTCTCCCATCGCCTCTTGGGCCTGGTCCTTCGATTCGTGAAGGAGTGTCATGGAGACAAACGTTCCCATGGCCAACCGGGTCTTGGAGATCTTGTAGAGCCTGCTGTTAAACCTCACGGCCTCCGCCCGGGTGGGGATGACTGTAGCAGAGACAAAACCGATACCGAGAATTCCCGAAAGCTTCAGAAAAGACCTTCGACTCATAATTCCCGATGTATGATGTAATCGTCCATTTCTTTCCATTATTTTCCTCCATTTCCTCAGGCCGCCGCCATGGTTGTCTGTTGGACTGACTTTTGGCTCCCTGAATAGCTTCTGAAGATACCCCTGGGGCACTTCTCAATACATATCTCACCGCACTCAGGACCGAATTCCATACACTTCCGGTGATCGATCCTGACAATGCCGTCCTCCAATGTAACTGCCTCTGCGGGGCACGTCTTGACGCACATTTTGCACGAGATGCAACCCACCTCGCAGGTCTGTTTTACGGCCTTGCCCGGATCTCTGGTGCTGCACGGGACCCAGACCCTGGCCTTCAAGGGGATCAATTCGATAATCCCCTTTGGGCAGACGCGGACACAGGTCCCGCAGCCAACGCAGAGGGCTGAATCAACAACCGGAAAACCGTCCACCATGTCGATGGCGTCAAAAGGGCAGTCTTCAGCGCATTCACCTAAGCCCACGCACGCGTACCGGCATGAAGATGGGCCCCCAAAGGCTAATGTCGCAGCGGTACATGACCCATAGCCGATATAGTTCAGCTTCTTTTTGACCTTTCCCTCGATTCTTGAACAGCGGACAGTCGCTACCACATCTTCTACAGCGGCCATTTTTTTGCCCGTTATCTCTGCAACCATTTTGGCTACTTCCGCCTTGCCGGGGAAGCAGAGGTTGGGGGGAACATCGGGAGCAGTCACCACCGCTTCGGCATACGCTTCACACCCTGGGAAGCCGCATCCCCCTCACTGGGCCCCTGCCAAAACCTCCAATACCTCCTCGACCTTGGGATTGGCCTCCACGGCAAACTTGTGTGCGGCAAGGGCGAGACCGATACCAAAAAACAGGCCAATGCACCCCAATACGGCTAACCCGCCAAGTGCCAGTTTTACCAATATTGGATCCATCAATTCTCCTTGGTTAAGTGAGCTAAAGTGTCTAAAGTGTCTAAAGTGAGCTAAACTTAAAAAGGAATTCAGGCGTCAGCCTTTTATTAAACCCCGGGATTTTGAGCGAACGAAACTTTAGTCACCCCAGCTCATTTTAGGCATTTGCAATTTTAGGCACTCCAAACTTTAGGCATTTTAGGCACTTTACCTTATTTTAGTCACTTCTAAAAGATAGACATTCCCGAAAATCCCAAAAAGGCCAGCGCGAACAGGCCAGCCACGACAAAAGCGATGGGGAGGCCCCGGTATGTAGGGGGAACATTGGCCAATTCCAGCCTTTCACGGACAGAGGACATCAGGAACAGGGCAATCAAAAATCCGAGCCCGGCCCCAAGGGCAAGCATAAGACTCTCAAATGCATTATATTGATTGTCCGCAAGGATCAGGGGAACGGCAATAATAATACAATTTGCGATGACCAGTACCAGGTAAACCCCGAATGCCTTGAACAGAAGCGGGTTGACCTTCCTTAAGATGGTATCAACCGCCTGAACCGATAAAGAAACCAATCCGATAAAGACAACGATCTGCAAAAAGTCCAACCGGTAAGGTTGTAGCACAAACTGGTAGAGGAACCAAGACATCATTGCACTGACAATGATGACGATGGTAAATGTGATCCCCATGCCCACCGCAGTGGACTTCTTCTGAGATGTCCCGAAAAACACACACAGACCTAAATACTTGGTAAAAACGAAGTTATTGATAATCATCGCGCCGATAAGAATTGAAAAAAGATATCCGAGGTAGACCTTCTTAACATTGAGGATGGCTGTGCCCAATGCTCTCCCTTCAGAAGAAATATTGTTGACCGTCACCCCATGCGGCTGGTTTTTATTGAGGTCATCTGCAAATGTCAACGTGACGTTTTTTTTGTCCGCGCTGACGGTTACCTGTTGAATCTTCAGCCTGATATCCGGGTCAGGCTTTTCGCAAGCAATATAATTGGAAGGATCCTTTGCCCAGGTCTCGTCAACCGGCCCGGCAAACTCGATGACGATCTGGTTGGCCTCTTTAAAGGCCGTTTTCTTTACAAAACGGTGCTCGGATTTACACCCGCTGATACAGAAGATCGCGATAATAACCAAAATGCCTGGGAATAGATATCTTCGCCCGGGAAATTTCATATCTCTTCGGCCCTTTTCTTCCGGTTATAAAGAATCTCCATATAGTTGAACAACGCCATCATAATGCCTACGCAGAAGAATCCGGCTGCCGGGAGGACAAAGAAAAGGAGCGGCCGGAATCCTAAAACGTCGTGCCCTAAAATCGTCCCCATTCCCAATAATTCTCTTACAAAACCGAGCGCCATCATGCCGAACATAAACCCCAGACCCATGCCGATGCCATCCCAGAAAGAGGCGGACACCGTGTTTTTGCATGCGAAAATCTCTAATCTCATAGTTATAATGGCAAAGGCCACGATCAGCTTAACGAAAATTCCCATCTCCTTGTAGGCCGCAGGCATGTATGCTGCCAGGACCAGATCAATCACCGTCACCCATGTGGCAATCGTCAGGGTATAGGTGGGAATCCTGATCCTGGGGTGAATATAGTCCTTGATGGCCGCTATTGTGCAACTTGAAAACACCTGTACGAAGAGGACGGCAATCCCTAACATGAGTCCATTCATGACCGTCGTGCTGATTCCCACGGCCGGGCACATGGAAAGGGCCAGACGAAAGATCGGATTCTCGTTCAGGATGCCATTGGAGACCAACTGGAAATTTGTTTTTGTGGTAGCAGGCAATGTCCTTTCCTCAGAAATAGTTGAACAGTTGAGTCGTTGACCAGGTCTGTACTAAAAGGCTACCGGCACGTGCTGTCGCGAGATGATGGCGTCCAGTCTGTTTATCCGGTAAGCAAATTTCAAAACCATGTTTTTCACCCCGTTGG